>DHPU01000006.1:1306-15674 GCA_002407935.1 Peptococcaceae bacterium UBA5356 | reverse complement strand
GGATTAGGCGTCTTGACAGCGAATTAATCAGTAAAATGACGTTCCGTGTCGAGGAAAGAGAGCGAATAAAAATTATGCTAACAAGACGCCAATTTTTAGCAGGGTTGGGAGCAGTAGCTGTAACGGCAGTTTTACCTTTAAGTCTGTTCCGTTATGAGGCTAGAGTTAAGGCAGAGGGAAAAGAAGAAGGAAAGGAGACCCTTGCTCCGCAGTATCCCGATTGTGATTGGGTAATTGACCGCGTTGTCATTATTGATGGTTCGGGGGAACCGGCCTATCAGGGGAGAGTGGCGGTTAAAGGGGAAAGAATTACGGCGGTAGGGGATTTTGCTCTTTCCCCGGAGGTTCAGATAATTGATGGACAGGGGCTTGTTTTAACGCCTGGTTTTATTGATATTCACACTCATGCAGAAGATTATTTTTATAGTGGCGGAGATATGAGCCCTTTTCTTTCCCAAGGCGTGACAGCGCAGATTGGGGGGAATTGCGGTCGTTCACCGAAGGACATTCAGGGGTATTTTGCCACCATTCCTAAAATGGCTATTAATTATGGCCTTTTAATGGGGTATGCTACTTTGCGGCAAATGGTTCATGGCCGCGATAGAAGCGGAAAAACCACGACTGCCGAACAGCTTAAAATGCAGAAATATTTGCGGAAGGCTATGGCGGATGGAGCGGTCGGCTTATCGGTAGGGTTAGAGTATTGGCCGCAAACTTATGCGACAACCGAAGAAATAATCGCTTTGTGTGAGGTTGTCAAGGAAGCCGGTGGATTTTACGCTACGCATATTCGCAGTGAATATGACCGTGTGCTGGAAGCGGTAGGGGAAGCGATTCTGATCGGAAAAAAGGTAGGGATCCCGGTTCAGTATTGTCATATTAAGACCGGTTATAAAAGAAATTGGGCGAAGCTTCCGAAGATATTGGAGATGCTGGAGGAAGCGGTTGAGTCCGGGTTGGATATTAGGGCGGATCTTTATGGCTATACATATTCCAGTACGGATCTTGGCAAAAAACCTTTCATTTCTTCAATTAGCGAGGAAAATCTCGAATTGGCGGCTGCTCATCCCCTCACGTTTTTTGGCAGCGATGCGGGAATGTATGCAGGGGGGCGGGCTACGCATCCTCGCGCCTATGGTAATATCCCTCGAATTCTAGGTCGCTTGGTGCGGGAAAAGAAGATACTGTCGCTGGAAACAGCCATTGCCAAAATGACTTCGCAACCGGCCAGAAGGCTAGGATTAACTAACCGTGGTCTGTTGCGAAAGGGTTATCAGGCCGATTTAGTTTTATTTGATCCGGAAACAATTATTGATAAAGGGACTAAAGAAAACCCGTCCGTTTTTTCCGAGGGAGTTCGACAGGTTTGGGTTAACGGAACCTTAGCGTGGGCTGAGGGAAGATTGCTCAATGACAACAGCGGACAGGTGGTTAATTGACATCTATTTGGGGAAAGGATATACTGAAAAACACGATATGATGCCGTCATGAATTCAACTGATTATTGGAGATGTAAAAAGATATGGAAAACATCTATTTGAGCGATTTATGCTCGTTTTTGCAGATGGAATTTGTTTTTCCGCGGGATTTTCGGATTAATAAGGTCAGCACGGATACGAGAAAAATTCAGCCCGGAGATGTGTTCGTTGCGCTGCTTGGCGAAAGGTACGATGGGCACGATTATATTCAGGCTGCTATTGATAAGGGTGCGTCCGCACTTGTTGTAAGTGACGAATATGCGGGAGATTGTGAAATCCCGGTGCTCAAAGTTCCGGATACGTTAAAGGCGCTTGCGCAGCTTGCGGCCTGTTACCGGAAAAAGCTCAATATCAAGATTATAGCGGTAACGGGAAGCAGCGGAAAAACAACCACAAAAAACATGATTTCCAAGTTGCTTTCCACGAAATATCAGGTTTTTTCGGCCTATAAAAATTTCAATAATCAAATAGGATTGCCTATGTCAATTTTTCAGTTAACTTCGAAGCATGAAGTTGCGGTTTTGGAGCTGGGCATGAATCATTTAGGCGAGATAGCCGAGCTATCGAAAATCGCCGGTCCGGATATTGCGGTCATCACGAATATCGGGTCTGCACATATCGGTAATTTAGGCTCGGTGGAAAAGATACGGAAAGCCAAGCTGGAGATAATCGAAGGCTTGGATCCGCAAAATGGCTTATTGATCTTAAATAGTGATGACAAACATTTATCTAGTGCCGAAAGTATCCCATATACAAAAGTGCTTTTTGCCGGAACAGATGCAGCAAAGCAAAATTATATTTATGCGGAGTCAATGGAAACGCGGAATGATGGATTAAGCTTTGCGTTGGTTAACGAGGGCGTAAAAACAAAGATTTTTATCCCGATACATGGGAATTACAACATCAATAATGCCCTGCTGGCCATTACGTGTGCTTTGCAGCTGGGGATAACTGCCGAAGAGATTAAGGATACTTTTCGTTATTTTGTTAACGAAAGTCTGCGGAATGAGGAATACATGTTCAACGGGATTATGCTTGTCAAGGATTACTATAATGCAAACCCTGAGACGATGCGGGCAGCGTTGGCAACGTTGCAATCCTATGAAAATACCGGCAAAAAAATTGCGATCTTGGGTGAAATGGATGAGTTGGGCTCGTTTACGTCCGAGGAGCATCGGCGTTTAGGTGAATTGTGCCGCGAGATGACGGATGTGGCTTTTTTTGTCGGCGATAGCTATCGGGATTTTGCAGAGGGCTGCGGCGAAAGCGGTCATGTGTTTAAAACCAAGGAAGAACTAGGTATTTATCTTAAAAAATATATTATTTCCGCCAATATTGGCGAGCAAGATGTAATCCTGATTAAGGGCTCCAGAAGTATTAAAATGGAAGATATTTTTGAAAATCTGAAGAAATATCTTAACATGGATTACAGCGAAGACCGGTTTAAACATTTACCGTCAAGTGCGGTGAAGCTGCACGTAGATGTAAGTGCAATGCAAAACAACATCAGAAAAATCCAGAATGCCGTGTCTGAGGCAGTGGAAATAATGCCGATTATTAAGGCAAATGCGTACAGTTGCGGAACGGATATTGTGGTAAACGCGTTTCGTTTTTGCAACTATTTAGCGGTAGCGGATGTTAAAGAAGCCGTTTTTCTTAAAAGAGTTTTCCCCGATAAAGAAATCATGATCCTGTATCAACCGGATCTTTTAGATATTCCGGCGATTTTGGAAAGTAATTTTATTTTGGGAATAGGTTATTATGAATTTGCCGAAAAATTAAATGCAGGTGCGTCAGCAGATAAAAAAATTCGGATTCATGTCGAGATCGACACCGGAGCCGGAAGACTGGGCATAAACCCGGCGTATGCCGGGGAGTTTGCGGAGAAGGTTAAAGAACTCAAAAACATTGTGGTCGAAGGCTTATATATGCATTATGTATGTGCGGATAGTGTTGCTCCGGATGATATGGAGTATACCGCAAGGCAGACGAAAATATTTGCCGAGGCTATTCAAAATTTTGAGGATGTATATGGTCAAGTACGGTTTAAACATGCAAGCAGTAGTGCCCCTATTTTTACGCAAAAGCAGGCACATTATAATATGGTTCGTCCGGGATACATGATTTACGGATATTACCCTTCCGAATCATTGCAAAAGAAAATAACTTTATCACCTGCCCTGCAGCTTTCTACTAAAATACTTCAAATAAAAACTGTTCCATCGGGTACTTTCATTAGTTATGGACGTACTTTTGTGACGAAAAGAGAAAGCGTCATTGCCACTGTGGCCATTGGTTATGCCGATGGCTTGAGCAGGCTGATGTCCAATAGGGGATTTTTTGTGGTGAACGGGCAAAGAGCCCCGATTGTCGGAAGAATGTGTATGGATTTAACCATGCTTGACATTACCGACATCGTGGGAAACGTAAATGTAGGTGATGAAGTTTATGTTTTTGATAACATCAATATAACGTTGCATGATGTTGCGGCATGGTCTGACACTATTGGGTATGAGGTTTTAACACGGATAGAGGATAAGGTTGAACGTATCGAAAAAGTGTAGTAAAGACGTAACTTTTTTCCGAGGGGGTTCGACAAATAGAGAGGAACGGGAAGAGAAAAACTCTTCCCGTTTTCTTTTTCTTGACAGATTGCAACATTGAGGCTCCGATTTTGCTGGATAATGAAGGAAAAAAACTAAAGGATTGCGGATGGTTTTAGCGAAAAGAAAGGTAAAAGAGGTGAAACAAATTAGGAGTGTGAGAAATGTTTAACGATGACTATAATTTAACGCTGGAGGAATTTACGAATATTTATTTTACGGCCTTAAGAAGAATGGATAAAGCTCTTCTGAAAAAGCTGGGTTTAAGGGAGGAGTTTCTCGTTACGTTTGACAAGGATTGGAGCGGGTTTACTTTTTTAAAAAGTAAAATACTCAGGATAGAAAAAAAGGGGCAACAGGGGATAGTGGTTGTTTCGGTGATTGTTTGCACTGCTGAGGAGGAGATTATGAAAATTCATTATCAGCTGGTTTTACAGGAAGGAGAGCAAGGTTTAGCTGTTGCTGATTTTCAGGAGGTAAAGCGTACTGTTTTGCTGATGGATCATCCGGAAAATCCACTGAATTACCGGGTTTTTTGTTCTGTTTATGCTATTTCTAGTGCGGGATTGATCCGAAATTGGCTGGAAAGTAATCCGGATATTTTTTTAACAGGTGAATTTGCCAAAGGGGATTGTTACAAGCTTTTAAAAGTAGAGGATTGCCCTCGCCAATGTTTTGATGTGACTGCCGGAATTGTCAGTGAGTTTATTTTAACAAAGCATGAGCTGATAATTTATGCTCCGCAAGCAGCTAAATTGGCCGGGATGGAGTTCCTTTTGGCCAGGGATCTTAAAAAAGGGGTAGTGTTTCAACAAAAATATTATTTACCTGTACGTGAATTATATAAAACTGTAATTTCGGGGGCTTCTTTGGAAAGGCTGTTGCAGGAGGAAAAGAGACAGCCCAACCTGCATAGTTTTCAGGCTTTTTCGGCTTTTATTTGCTGGAAAAGCAGCGAATTAATCCTGGACTATTTACGAAAAGAGGCTACAGAGAAACAGCAATTAGATCGGGAAACTTGGTATTTTATTAAGGAAAGAAGAAAGACAGATAATCAAGAAGAGGCAGCAGGGTTTATCGAATATTATGTTTCCGGAAATTGGGTGAGAATTAATGCTTATAATGAAGATTTGGAGAAAGAATTAAAAAGGTTTAGAGGGAAGGTCGAGTTGATTCAGGAAGAGGCGCTGCAAGAAGAGGATGCGGAAAGAAAATGGAAAATCTATAAGTTGTTAAATTTAATGGCGAAGGAAGCACCTTCTTTAAAGGAGATGGGAATAGTTCCTTCGGTAAAGGCCATTGCCTGGCGGCTGGGAAGTGTATCATGTTCATAGGATGAGGGTGTAAAGCAGATGAGGAGAAAAAAGAGCATGAAAGAGAAAACCCTTGAAGGAGCGAGCTTCTTCAAGGGTTTGATTTTTCTGGAGTATATTCGTTTAAGAAAAAATAGGTGGATGGTGAATGTAGTGCCGGTATTGTTAATTTTTTCTTCTTTTCGAGTTCAGGATAGACGTTAGAGAGGGCCAGGTCATCCATGATGCCTCCGGGTAGTGTTAAGCCTTTTTCTAAGTTATTGGAATCTCCGAGGGCTTTGATGGTAATAGGATAATCCAGCTTTTCATGGTTCATGGTAATAAACATCATGTAATCTTCCTCAAAGAAAGGCTGAACTTCTTCATCAAAATTATATTCTGTATAAGAAAGGGTCGTATGACTGGTGATACGGTGTTCGTTGATGGCGATAGCCTCAGCTCCCGCATTCCAAAGTTCATTGACGATCTTCAGAAGATCTGTATAAAAAACGGTTCCATATTCTTCAAGCGTGATCGTTAGTCCGGAACCTTTTAGGTCTGTCGTACCGTTGACTATGTTTAATTTCTCCATTTGTTGACTAATGCTTTCCAACAGTTTTTTTTCATCTTGGGTGCTTTCCATTTGGGAACGCAGTTGATTTCCTAAGTCTAGAATCTCTAGCGCGAGTTTTTGTCTTTTATCAGAAAGTCCGCGAACCATGGCGATTAGAGTTTCGGTTTTTTGAAGGGCGAGGTCACTGGCAAAGCGGGTTTGAGCCTGGAATTGGAGAGAGAGTAAGATCCCTAGAAAAAGAAACACAATGGTAATGGGTATATGCCAATGTGCTTTATTCACTTTTCTCACCCCGCCTTAAGCTTCTTTTCTTGCGGTAGTTAATTAAAAAATGATGCCGGATTGTAGCGAGGTTTTGGAACAGACGTACTCCAAAGGCGAAAACTGCTGCATAATAGAGGTCTACTCCTAAACGGTCACCAAGGTAAGTCAGTAATGCTGCCAAAAGGGCATTGGTAAAAAACCCCGTTAGGAGGATTGTACCATCAAATTTTTCTTCCATAATTGATTTAATTCCCCCAAAGACAGAGTCCAAAGAGGCTAGTACAGCAATAGACATATATTTAAGATAAATGGCCGGCAGTTGAAAGGTCACGGTGGAACCAAGATAAGCACCAAGGATTAAACCAAGCACAGGTAAAATAAACCACATATTTTTGGACCTCCTTTATTGGGGAGAAGTATATTTGAATTGTAAATCTCCTTTATAAGCGGGAATAATTATTTCTTCGTGTTCTTCAAGAGAAATTGGGTAATTGGCTGTTTTTAAAATACCTAAATGTCCGAGGGTAACACTTTCCGCCATAAGTTTAGGGCTGCCGATCGCCTGGATTTCAAAAGGCGGGGCAATACGGGTCATATTAACCATAATAACACTTCCTACACAGCGAATTTCCGAGGTGGTAATTAGTCTTTGCCCATTGATCGAGATCGCTTCTGCACTACCAATTTTTAGTTCGTTGACAAGATTAAGGAGATGGTCAGAATGGACAATGTATCTATTAGGGTCATCAGTAGGCGCATTTTTCAGTCCCTCTTTGTTATCATCTAGGGTAATAAACAATCCTTTACCAACAACGGGAGTTAAGCCAGCGTCAATTTTGGCTTTCTTAAGCTGTATTTGTAAATCTTGTAACTTCCCTTGATTGTTTTGATTTTGCATTTCGTTTAATTGATTACGCATTGCTTCAATTTGATTTTCCTGGTTTTTACTTTCCTTTTCCAAATCTTGAATAATCGCAATAAGATTATTATTTCTTTGACTGATTGCATTAAAACTAGTATTCTTTGTTTGAATTTTTAATTGGTAAGCAAGGAAGAAACCGGAAAGCAGACAGACTATAAGAAGTGGCGGAATACATTTACGCATAAACTCCCCCCCTTTGATATCAATAATACATTAAATTATATCATAAAAGTATATCATAACATGATAAGTATAAAGAGAAAAATAATTTACCTTGACAGGAAGATAATACTATATGTTTAGCGAAAAGACTATACTAAAATATTAGATAGTTATTATTTTTATAGTGTATTTAAAGGAATCTGCAGATGAATTGTCGAACATAATTTAGGTGTAGGCGTATTAGATGGTAGGTGCAGCCTACGCTAAAAAGGAGGAAGATCCCTTGTCGAAGCAAGCGCTAGAGATGTTTAATCTCACTAGTATAGTGGATATTCTCATTGTTGCTTTTATAATCTATAAAGCAATGATGATTATTAAGGGAACGCGTGCTGTGCAATTAATTAAGGGATTAATCGTTTTATTGCTGGCTTCATTAGCAGCGAGTAAGGTTTTTGAGTTTACAACTGTAAGTTGGATTTTGGATCAATTAAAGACGGTATTAGTAGTAGCTTTGCCTGTGGTTTTTCAGCCTGAATTACGCAGAGCTTTGGAACGGTTGGGGAGGGGAAAGTTTTTTGCCCGACCGATGTCGATGTTAAATGAGGAAGCTTTAGAGAGGTTAGTGGATCAGATTGTGCGTGCTGCCAAAATATTGTCTCAGAATAGTATAGGTGCTTTAATTATGCTGGAACGTGAAACGGGTGTTAATGATTATATCGAAACGGGAACTAAAATTGATGGGTTTGTTTCTACAGAATTTTTGGTAAATATTTTCATACCCAAGAGTCCTCTTCATGATGGAGCGGTAATTATCAGAGGGGATCGAATTGCGGCTGCCGGTTGTTTTCTTCCCCTTTCGGAAAACCCGAATCTCAGTAAAGAATTGGGAACCAGGCACCGTGCGGCGTTGGGTTTAACAGAGCAGTCCGATAGTATTGGGATCATTGTTTCTGAAGAGACGGGGGTTATTTCGGTGGCCGAAGAAGGAAGGTTAACCCGTTATCTTGATGAGAATACGTTGAAAGAAATTTTAAATAAGCGTCTTTGGGCTAAGCAGCAAACTTCAATGTCTTTGTTTAATTGGAGGTCTTGATTATGTATGAAATATTAAAAAAGGACTTCGTTTATAAAGGACTGGCTGTACTACTAGCAATTTTATTGTGGTTGTATGTGATTAATATGAAGAATCCTACGATTGAAAGACCTTTTAAGGTTCCGGTGTCTTGTGTAAACCTGAAGGAGGGTTTGGTGGTTCGGGATGAACCGGGAGATGTGGAGGTTAAAATCAGGGGGCCTTATTCGCTTGTTAATCCGCTTAACGACAAGGAAATAAAGGCGACATTAAATTTAGCAAAGGCGCAATTGGGCGAAGAAGATTTTTTCGTGGAGATAGCCTTACCTCCCGGAGTTGAGCCGGTGTTTACTAAGCCTTCCAGTATTAAGCTAGTGATCGATGCTCTTGAAATGAAGCAGCTGCCTATTCAGGTAATTAAGCAAGGGGCTGTGGCCCAGGGGTATTCTAGTTTCGAACCGGTGTTGGAGCCTTCGGCGGTTGTAGTGAGAGGATCAAGACAGATGCTCGAGAAGCTGGAAACGGCGTTAGTAACGGTTAATCTTAATCAGGCTAAAGAAAGTCTTAGCTTGAATTGTCCCGTCACTTTATTAATGAAGGATGGCAGTACTGTAGTTGCGGAGTATGATATTAGTCCTAGAAATGTACAGGTTATTGTTCCGGTTACTAAGCCTAACAATACGATTACTGTATCTATTAAACCACAGATTAAAGGGGTACCCAAGGAGGGGCTGCAGGTTTCCGGGGTTGTTTTAGATCCGGAAACGGTGAAAATATCCGGACCTTATGAAATATTAAGTCGGATTAATCATGTGTCTACCGCTCCGCTTGATATTACCGGAATTGAAGAAAATTATGCTACGCAAGTGGCTTTAGTGCCTCCGGATGGGGCGAGTCTTGTTTATCAGCCTGTGGTTAAAATCCTGGTTCAAGTGGAAGCAGTTGCTGTTACGAAAAATTTAGCAGACATTCCTGTTACGGTGACTAACTCAGTGCCCGGGTATCGATATATTATTGAACCGGAAAAAGTTAATTTAACGATTAAAGGATCTAAAAAAGCAGTCGAAACGTTGGATAAAAGTATTGCAATCAAGGCTTTTGTTGATGTGGATGGTTTAAAACCGGGAACACACAGCTTAGCAATCAAGACAGAGATTCCTGCGGAATTGCAGGTAGTAAAGGTTGAACCTGGTACGGTGGAGGTAAAAATAACAGAAGAGAACTAGCGGTTTTTAGGAAGGAGGCCGATTTGATGGGTAAACTTTTTGGCACAGATGGAGTAAGGGGTTTGGCAAACAGGGAATTGACTCCGGAATTAGCATATAAACTGGGGCGGGTAGCAGGCGCGTTGTTAAAAAAACCGGAGCAGCGGACGACGCTGATTTTAGGAAAGGATACCCGAATTTCCGGTTCGATGTTAGAAGGGGCTTTGGCTGCTGGGATCTGTTCTTCCGGGGTGGATGTCTATTTAGCCGGAGTTATTCCTACTCCTGCGGTAGCTTTTTTAATTAGGGAATTGCGGGTTTGTGCAGGTGCAGTAATTTCTGCTTCTCATAATCCTTTTGCCGATAACGGCATTAAGTTTTTTAATGAAAAGGGCTATAAATTGGCTGATGAGTTGGAAGAGAAAATTGAGGAATTGGTGCAAAGTAGTGGAGATGATTTACCACGGCCCACAGGCAGTGAATTAGGGAGAATATTTTTGATGGACGATGCCGTGGATCGTTATGTAGGCTTTTTGAAAGAAAAGGGCAAGGTTTCCTTGACCGGATTAAGGGTTGTGGTGGATTGTGCGAATGGAGCGGTTTGTGAAGTAGCACCGCGGGTGCTTAGGGAATTAGGAGCTCAGGTGATTAGTCTTCATGATTTACCGACAGGTGTGAATATTAATGAAAAGTGTGGTTCTACGCATATTCAGTCTTTGCAGGAGGCGGTGCAGAAATATGAAGCTGATGTAGGGATCGCTCATGATGGAGACGGAGACCGCGTTATTGTGGTAGACGAAAAGGGACAGGAAGTAAATGGGGATAAAATCCTGGTAATTTGTGGATTGGCCTTGCAGACAAAAGGGCAGTTGCAGGATAAAGTTGTCGTTACGGTAATGAGTAATATCGGCTTGAAAAAAGCCTTTGCCAAGGCCGGTGTTCATATTTATGAAACAAGAGTAGGAGACCGGTACGTTCTGGAGAAGATGTTGGAAACCGGGGCTATTTTGGGTGGAGAACAATCGGGGCATATTATTTTTTTACAGCATAATACCACCGGCGATGGGATTTTGACCGCTTTAAATCTGCTTAGTGTCTTACAAGAGGCCGGGGTAAAAATGAGTGAGTTGGCGATGCAGATGGAGACATATCCGCAGGTATTAATTAATGTTAGGGTAAAGGATAAGAAATGGGAAAAAAGTGTTGGTATTCGGCAAAGCATTGCCGAAAGTGAGAAAATTTTAGGACAAGAGGGGCGTATTTTAGTTCGGCCGTCAGGCACCGAGCCGTTAATCAGGGTGATGGCCGAAGGTAAGGATAAAACGCAATTAGAAGAGATCGCGGGGAGGATAGGACAGCTGATTGCACAGGAACTAGGCTAGAGCTAGAGGCTTAATATGGGGCTGGCTTAATTGGCTTGCTAGCTTAGTTCACTTAGTTGGATTAATTAGGTTAGTTAGGCTAGATAGTTGGTTAGAACGTGAAAATTGGGGTGTAAAAATGAAATGCTTTATATTGGTACGGATATAGTGGAAATTGAGCGGGTGAGACAGGCGGTGTCACGTCATCCTGCACTGTGGGAGAGAATCCTGACTGAACGGGAAAAAGCATATTGTCAGGGGAAAGGGAATTCCGTGCAATCTTTAGCCGGGCGTTTTGCGGCGAAAGAGGCTGTTTTAAAATGCTTGGGAATAGGGCTGCGGCGATCTTCCTGGCATGACCTGGAGATCTTGCCCGATAGCTTAGGAAATCCTTTGGTAAGTTTTAAACCTGCTTTGGCAAAAGTATTGCAAGAAAAAAAGATGAGCACAGTGAAGGTGAGCATTACCCATAGTCGGGACTATGCTATGGCTGTGGCTATTGGAGAGGATCTTTAAATGAGATTAATAACAGGCAGTGAAATGAAAGAAATTGATGCTTGGGCAGAAGCGGAAAGATTAATCCCGTCTCTTCTTTTGATGGAAAATGCGGGTCGTTCCGTAGCACAAGCCGTACAAGAATTAAGCAGCAAGAAGGCGACCGGCAATTATGTCTTTTTAGTGGGGAAAGGGAATAATGGCGGAGACGCTCTGGTGGCAGCTCGTCATCTTTATCAGCAGGGAGCGGAGGTTAAACTTTTTCTTCTCTTTAAGCCGGAAAATTTCCGGGGGATTGTGCAAGAGAATTGGAGCTTCATTGAAAGGTTAGGTATTAAGTGGCATTATCTTCATGACGATAATAGCTTTTATCTTTTTAGACTGTGTTTGAATAATTGTGATATGGTGATTGACGGCATTCTAGGAACGGGATTCCGAGGAAAGTTGCTGGATAATATTTTGCGGGCAATAGAGGCGCTTAATCCTAGCGGATGCCCGGTTTTGGCTATTGATGTGCCTTCTGGCGTGGATGCGGATAATGGACGGGTGGAAGAACTTTGTGTGCAGGCCGATTATACGGTTACTTTTGCCTGGCCTAAGCGTGGGCTGGTGCTTTATCCTGCGCGCAAACATGTTGGAAAAATGATGGTGGCGGACATTTCTCTTCCGCAGGATGGCTTGGATCTTTTGAAGCGGGAAGAATATTATGTGGATAAGGATTTAGCCCGTGAACTTTTGCCGGAGAGAGATTGGGAAGGGCACAAGAATACTTTTGGCCATGCTTTGGTGATAGCCGGTTCCAAGGGAATGACGGGAGCGGCCTATTTAGCTTGTAAAGGGGTTTTACGGTCAGGAGCGGGCATGGTGACAGCTTGTTTGCCTGAATCTTTGGCGGATTTGTTTGATCTGTCGTTGCCTGAAGTGATTACGAGAGGAGTAGCGGAAACAAGGGAGAGAGCGATCTCGTTAGAGGCTTGGCCGGAAATTGAAGAATATCTGCAGGGTAAAAGGGCGATTATTTTTGGACCTGGTTTGGGTACCGGGGAGAATATTAAAAGTATTTTACAAAAAGTATTGATGGCGGATGTTCCTGTGATCGTGGATGCTGATGGGTTAAATGTGCTGGCTGAAGAGGTGAGTATTTTAAATACGGCAAAGGCTCCTTTAATTTTAACTCCGCATCCCGGAGAAATGGCACGTTTATTGGGGACGGAGGTAGCTGTTGTGCAGGAAAACAGGGTCGAGGTAGCTTTTCAAGCAGCGACTAATTTTAACGCCATTGTTGTTTTGAAGGGAGCGGCCACGATCACGGCGATTCCGGAAGGATTAGTTTTTATTAATTCGACGGGATGTCCTGCTTTGGCGACAGCAGGTTCGGGAGATGTCCTGGCGGGGGTTATTGGCGGGTTGTTGGCCCAGGGGCTGAACCCAGCGCAAGCGGCTGTTTTGGGAGTGTATCTTCACGGGCTGGCAGGCGATCTGTTAGCCGAGCAGAAAGGAGTACGGGGCGTATTAGCGGGAGAGATAGCGGATACTTTACCCCTTGCGCTTAAAAAAACGGGAGAAGATGAAGGAATATAAGTAATAAGGAGAGGGTAAGTTTTCTTTTTAGGTTATAATAAGATAATAGCGATAAAAACTCTGTTAGAGTTTCCCAGTTGATTTGGGCGGATCTTTTGTGATATTAATAGAGTGAGATATTATCTAAAAGAGTGGGTTTGTTTGGTTTCGGGTTTTGATAATATTTTTTTAGATGCATAAAATATAATAGAGCGATGTGTTACTTTTAAAGGGAGTGGATATTTGTGGCGGATAGCAAGCGCATTATGGTTAGTTTGCCGACTTCTCTTTTGGAGGAGGTAGACGGGCTGATAAATTTAGAAAAGAAAAACCGGAGTGAGTTGATTAGGGAAGCGATGCGTTTCTATCTGGTGGAGAAGAGAAAAAGTCATCTGAGGGAACAAATGCGGGTAGGTTATCTGGAGATGGGGCGGATAAATCTGACCCTGTCTGAGGAATTTAATTATTGTGAAGAGGAGGCAAACTCCCTTATTGAAAGAGGGATAAGGGAGTGTTGCTCATGAGTATAAAAAGAGGCGACATTTTTTATGCCGAATTAAATCCTGTGGTGGGGTCGGAGCAGGGGGGGACACGCCCTGTCTTGGTTATCCAGAACGATATTGGCAACCAATATAGTCCGACGACGATTGTAGCGGCTATTACAAGCCAGTTGGAAAAAGCTAAATTACCCACCCATGTGGAGCTTGCCCGGGAAAAGTGCGGGTTGGAAAAGAATTCGGTTGTTTTATTGGAGCAAATCAGGACAATTGATAAGCAACGTTTAAAGGAGAAGGTCTCTTCTTTGGAAGAAGATTTAATGAGCAAAGTAAATGAAGCTTTGGAAATAAGCATAGGTTTGGTCGAACTTTGACTTTTAGAGTGAAATGAATAATTGTGAAATAAGGAGGGGTAAACATGGCACTGGCAAAAAAAATCGAACAAATATTAAGAGATGAATTAAAACCGGAGGATATTAAAACAGTTGTAGATATTGCTGAGTTTTTAAAGTTTAAAGAAAGTCAAAATATATGGACTAAAATAAATGAATCTGAGCATGAATATATATCGGAAGAAGAAAGACTACATTTTGAGGAGATTAAGTTAAAAGGTGAATTTATCGATCAAGACAAGCTTTTAAACGAACTGGAGATTAATCAGGATGAAATATAATATAAAATATGAGAAGAAATGCCTTAAATATTTAAAAAAATTAGACAGGGATACGCAATTAAGAATAATCAAAGCGGTGAATCAACTTCCGTTAGGTGATGTAAAAAAAGTTACAAGGTAAAGCTGAAGATTATAGACTTAGAGTTGGTAGTTATAGAGTAATCTTTAGTAAAGATGACGAAAATTTAGTTATGTACATAATTGAGATTG
>DHPU01000006.1:0-1171 GCA_002407935.1 Peptococcaceae bacterium UBA5356 | reverse complement strand
GGGAAGTTTATAATAAGTGAAAAAAGAGAAATGGGTTAATTGACTTAGCGATAGGACACAGGGGATGGTTCTCCTGTGTCCTATTTTTGAAAAATACTTTCCCAAAAGGCAGGAAAAATAGGTTTAATCAAGAAAGATATAAATAGCTTTAATTCTGTCGAAAATTCTATGAAAAGATCATAAATGAAAAACACTAAGCATTAAGGAGGATATGTGATTTATGAAAAAGAAAATGTTGCAGTACATTTCGTTGCTGCTATTTCTCACTTATTTTTTGAATTTATGCGCTCCTTGCTTTCCTGTTCAGGCAGAAGCAATATCCGCACCGGTCGCTCTGGCAGAAACAGGCTCTGCTTCTGACTCTCTTACGGAAGCTAATCATTCTGCTTCCGAAGCTACTGCTCTTACGGAAGAAGCCGCTTCTGACTTTCTTACAGAAACAGGTTCTTCAGCCGATTTTACGGAAGGAGAAGCTACTCTCGCATCTTCTGAGGAATCCCTTACTGAGAATGCTTCCTTTAGCGATATAGCTGGTCATTGGGCGGAAAAAGGGATCAAGGCTTGGACGACCCGCGAGTTGGCGAACGGCTATCCTGACGGTACCTTTCGACCGGACAGCCCGATTACCCGGGCGGAGTTTTTTACTTTGGTTAATCGTGCCTTTGGCTATACGGTAGCCGGACAGGCAACTTATCGTGATGTAGCGGAAACAGACTGGTATGCGGTCGAGATTGCCAAAGCGGCAGCCGTGGGTTACCTCGGTGGCTATCTGGATGGCACGGTGAAGCCGCAGAATCCAATCACTAGGCAGGAAGCCGCGGCGCTTTTTGCCAAGATTTTGCCGCCAGCAAACTTTGGTAAAGATAAAAACAAAGATAGCAATAATGATATAGTTGATAGTCTCTCTGATACTAAAGTAAAATTTGCTGACCAAGCCCAAATTCCGGAGTGGAGCCAAGCCGCTATTGCGGCAGCAGTGAGCGGCGGCTACATGAGCGGTTATCCTGACGGCACCTTTCAGCCGACCAGACCAATTACCCGGGCGGAGGCTATTTCCGTCTTAGACCGTGCCGTCGGCACATTATATAACCATGTCGGTACATACGGTTCTTCTTCCCAAGGAACGACCTTACTGGAAGGTAATGTGACCATCAATACAGCCGGTATTACT
>DHPU01000082.1:1541-14856 GCA_002407935.1 Peptococcaceae bacterium UBA5356 | reverse complement strand
TAAGCTTGCTTCCTTAGTTTTTCCCCTGGTTTCTTCTTCGCAAACAAGTGGTACAAATGGTACTTAATAGTGTCTCTGCCTCAGTAGGCAGCTTTTATATATTAACATACCCTCTTTTGCTGTGTCAATAGCCTTTTAAACAAATAGAGAAAAATGACCTCAGTTCCGATGAAAAATTCGAACCAAGGCCATTACTACTTGGCAAGGTGCTTTAATTAGTCTTGCATATCTTCCCTCGGTCTTAATGTTGGAAACAAGATTACATCACGGATCGAGGCCGCATCCGTCAACAGCATAATCAACCGATCAATACCAATCCCTAGTCCGCCTGTAGGAGGCATCCCCACTTCCAACGCCCTGACGAAGTCCTCGTCATGCATCTGGGCCTCTTCGTCCCCTTGGGCTCGCTGTTCCATCTGCTTTTTAAAACGTTCGCGCTGGTCAACCGGATCGTTTAATTCGGAAAACGCATTACCAAATTCCCGAGCCGTAATAAAGACCTCAAAACGATACGTAAAATTAGGATCATCCTCCCGGCGCTTCGCCAAAGGAGAAATTTCAATCGGATAATCAATGATAAAGGTAGGTTGAATCAGATTTTCCTCCACCTTTGCTTCAAATAATTCATTTAAAACCGTTCCTTTGGTAGCATCGGCAGACACATGTACACCCACCTTCGCCGCAGCTTTACGTGCCTGCTCATCACTAGCAAAATCACAGTAATCCACTCCCGTGTATTTCTTTACGGCCTCAACCATAGTAATCCGCGGCCAAGGAGGAGTAAGATCAATTTCCGTACCCTGATACATAATTTTCTGAGTCCCCAAAACCTCTTGGGCAATATGGCTAATCATCTGTTCCGTTATCTCCATCATATCATGGTAGTCGGCATACGCCTGATAAAGCTCAATCATCGTAAACTCAGGATTATGACGGGTAGAAATCCCTTCATTGCGAAAAACCCGGCCAATTTCGTAAACTTTTTCCAGGCCGCCCACAATCAATCTTTTTAAATGAAGTTCCAAAGCGATGCGCATATAAAGATCAATATCTAAAGCATTATGATGCGTAATAAACGGTTTGGCACTTGCGCCACCCGCTATCGCATGCATCGTCGGTGTTTCAACCTCCAAAAAGCCTTTACTATCCAAATACCTTCTCATCGCTTGAATGATTTTACTTCTAAGAATAAAAACGTTTTTCACCTCAGGGTTAACAATTAAATCAACATGGCGCTGACGATAACGTAACTCAACATCCTTCAAGCCATGCCACTTTTCTGGCAGAGGCTGCAAAGACTTTGTCAAGAGAACAAGCTCTTTGGCATGAACAGATATTTCTTCGGTTCTTGTACGGAATACATACCCCTGAACACCAATAATATCCCCAATATCTAAATGGGTAAATAAATCATAAGTCTCAGTCCCTACATCATTTAAACGTACATAGATCTGGATTTGTCCACTCACATCCTGCAGGTGGGCAAAACTAGCCTTTCCCATCGTTCTTTTGGCCATCATCCGCCCGGCAATGGTAACATCTTTACCTTCTAAATCGGCGAAACCGGCTAAAATCTGGCTGGCGGTATGGGTTCGTTCATAACGTCCCCCGAACGGATTTAGACCCTTTTCTTTCAACTCCTTTAACTTATCCAACCTTACTTGCTTTTGTTCATTTACGTCTTGCTGTAATAAATCAGCCAATTTTAATCTTCCCTTCAATATTAAGTCTAGACAATTGTGAGGATTTTATATTTAATTTTCCCAGCCGGTACGTTTACCTCTACTACTTCTCCCCGGTTTTTACCAATAATCGCTTTTCCTACGGGTGATTCATTGGATATTTTATTTTTCATCGGATCCGCCTCGGCAGAGCCTACTAAAGTATACTCAAACTCCTCATTGTTTTCTAAATCCTGCAAAGTAATCTTCGCACCTAAATGAACAATATTAGAATCACTATCTGTATACTCAATCACTCGCACATTACGCAACATTTTCTCAAGGGTAAGAATTCGCCCTTCGATAAAAGCCTGCTCGTTTTTGGCATCTTCATACTCCGAGTTTTCGCTGATATCGCCAAAATCAATAGCCTGCTTAATCCGCTCCGCTACTTCCCTCCTTTTCACGATCTTTAAATTCTCCAATTCCTGTTCCAGATTGTTCAAGCCCTCCGGAGTTAAAATAATTTCTTTTTCCGTCATGGTATTCGCTCCCTCAATATTTTACTTTTTGCCTATTTCCCTATTTTTCTTTAGAAACTATCTGCTTAGAATATATGCGTCGTTTAAAGAAAGTTGCCACAAATCCGGCATACACAGTAATAAGCACTGCATAAGCAAAAAATAAGCAAAAAGCAGTGCCCTTTCTTAAATTTACCATATCCTTTATTATAATATTACGGATTATTATATAGAGGATATTTATAATTGTCAAGACTTAACAAAATCAGCACCTCAGCCATCCAATTAGGGGTGCTTTATTCCTTTTTTATAATCAGTTTGTACCCTTCAATGTTATTCATTTTTTTAAGTTCATAACTTTTGAAGTTCCTTACGAAATTTTGCACCCACTGCTCATGAGTGGATTCTGCCTCTTTCTCAGCTTCATAAATAAATTTTGATAATTTGCTGCTACTATTTTTTTTATTAAGTATACCTTTAAGCATATCTTTATTATGATTAAATCGAAGAACATGCATTAATTCATGTCCACAACATACTGCTAAACGCAAAGAATTCCCAAATGCTCCTTTATAAAAGGTTACCTCTTTTGTAATCATATTTGTAGTTGCATAGATCTCTTTTTTATTTTTATTAAACGCCCTTTTTTTACAGTCCTTATTTTAACTCCACTATAATCTGCTCCCGCCATTTCGGCAATCATTCGAACAACGCATTCTTCCATCGGAAGCATTTTTCCGTCCTCAATAGCTTCTTTAATAGTACTAATTGTAATTAACTTAGTCGACGGAACAAAATTATTTTTATTTTCAGTTAATCTTGTTACCCCTTTAGTTACAAAGCCCTTATCTGGAGCTTTTGCTAATAAAAATATATTTGCTTTATTATTTGCCTTAGCTACTGTTGGTGCCTTAGTCGCTAATTTTATGGATTTTGAGGCAATTGAGGTTGCTTTTTTTACTGTACCAACTGCTTTGTAAATACCTCCTCCAATCCCCCCTAACTCACCCGTTAAATTCCCAAGTTTACGACTATCCATTTCCTTAATATATTGTCGACCGGACTGATAAAAAGCACCCGCTACAGTTCCTCCTATCCGGGCAGAAGTTTTAACAGTCTGCACCGGATTTTCTTTTGCAGAAATATACTTCTCACGTGCCGTATTAATATAGGTCTCACGATTATCCTTCAGTTTATAATAAGCATTCATTGAGCTAGTATGAAGATTTCGCGTTGAAGTATGTTTCAAAAAGGAATAAGTAAAACATCCTAGGTCTTTAACCCCTTTAGGTATTCCTTCTATAACACCATACCCAAACTTAACACCCTTATTCGTTTGAGGGGTAATTCTAGCATCAATTGGTTTCGTAATCATCTTATCAAATTTAGCATCAACCAAGTTATTCGCCCGGTTGATTTCTTCATTTTTTACCTTTACCTGTGACGCATAATGGGCTTTCTTTGTGGCTTCGTTTACAAAGCCGGTTGTCTTTTGACTCAGGATTTTGCTTTTCTTGGTTACACCGGTAGCTTTATCTCTGGCGATAACATAAAAAGTATAGGTAACCCCTTTGGAAAGGCCCGTTACTTTAGCATTTCTACGAGTGGTAATAGTAGTGTAAAGCTTCCCATCTTTGTATAACTTATATTCGACTGCCCCTGTGTTGTTTTCTGCTTTGTTCCAATAAATATGCATGGAGGTCTCGGTAATATTCTGTGCCCAGAGACTTGTCGGAGCCGCAAATTCCTTCGTTGTCTTTTTAGCAACATTTTGCGTTAGTTTTTCTTTTACCGGAGTTGTAATCTTACTTAATTGCGTAAAAATATTAGAGGTTTCCCCGCTAAATAGGTCATAACCCCAGGCTAGTGAAGGGAAACAGTGTAGCCCCATGGCAATCAACATAATTGTGGCGATTATTTTGACTTTTCTTGTTACTTTGCCAGCCACTTTAGCCCCTCCTAACTCACTGACTTTTTTACTATATTGGATAGTATTCTGAAATTTTTCCATATTTATTGTACCTAATTTTTTGTAAATAAACAAGCATCTTTTTTGCAGTACCTGATTAACATAAGACTTAACAAAGTCGGCTACTCACAACTAAAGTTACGCGAATATCTGCCGACAATCTTCTAAGCCCTGAAAACCTGCTGATTTAAAGCCATGCTTATGCGCCAAACGACCGATCTCTTCTACTTGCCCAATTCTGATGTTATTCCCTAACGAATAAGCCTCATACCTCTTTTCTAAGGCTAAAATCAGCACCTCCGCCATCCAAGCAGGACATTGTCCCCTTTCCTCTGATGACACTCCTGCTCCCCAGAGAACTCCCTGCTCTTTAATCGGTGTGTCCCCGCCCCTCTGTCTTTGGAACCCCGCCTCACAGTTAAATTCCGGTCTCCCGGGAACCTCCACTACTCCTTCCCCTATCACCAAAATATCCCTTCTCTTCTGCACAACCTTTTGGGCCAGCTTCCTGGGCCACAATACATCGCAAACAACGGCACCCCGCGGCAAGTTACCGGGCTCTATCTCCGCAAAAAAATCCGTTACCGTAGTAAAAGCAATTACCACCTCCGCCTGACGGAGCACTTCTTTTAGATTACCGGTAATCCTCACAGCCACCCCTGTTTCATACAAAATTTCCGCTGTTAATTTATCTAAATCAGCATGATTAGTTTGCTCTTGTATCAATAAAGTTACATACCGATTCTCCCTCGCCAATAAACGTGCACAAGTACTGGCACTATCCTTTAAACCGGTTGCCCCCAAAATAACCAAATTAGCCCTCTCCCAATTAATCCCCCTGCTTCGGGCCGCCTTCTTTGTCCCTTCCAGCGCACAAAAAAGCGTATAGCTATTCCCTGTTGTTACAGGGATTCCTACCTCGCGGGCTATCGCGGTTCCTCCCTCACCTATCACCGCAGTCCACGCTCCTAATCCCGCTATTTTCGCCCCATTTTTTTCCGCAGACTTTACCGCACTAATAATTTTGCGCTGCGTCACTGCCGTCGGCAAGCCAAGAATTTGATCAGTAGTTAAAGGACACCATCTCAACTCCCCCTCTACCGCGGCAAAGGAAGACTGAATCCCTTTAATTGCCGAAATTTGAAAGGGAGGCAAAAAACGTGCCGCCCCTTTCAAAATAAGATCAGGTAAATATTTTGTTTGAGGAAATTTACGTGCATAATCTTGCAGCGATAAAGGATGCATGATCAAAGAAAACTTATCCATATAGCCCCCTTAATTAAGCACTTTTAAGCACTTTCTACTTTAACCAGCTTCTCAAATCTGGGCTTAAAATCCACCATATCCAAAAGGCGGTGATAATCTTCGGCCGTAATCGACTCTACCGGCTTACCTAATAAAGCAACTAACACCGCTTCCATCACATTAGTGCCAAAAGAACGCCCCTCAAATTCAGGAGTGGTAGTTATCAAGTATTTGACGCCCCTAGCGGCAAGAAGCTCCACATCATCAAGCGTAACCGTATTTGTAAAAATTACCTTCCCCAGCATTTTTAAAGGGAGATATTTTCTTATGTAATGAAAATCTCCCGCAATAACCTCGTTTAATTCATAATATTTTCCGTACTTCTGAAATATGACATCCTGCTTATCCCCTGTAGGATATAAATATTTAAAAGGGAGCCTGCTAACCAACGGTCCTAAAGTCCGTCCTGCAATAGAAAGAGTACGTAAAGATTTTAAAGGGACTGGAATGTCTAAGCCAAAAATCAAATCCCCAAAAGTGACCTCGGCTCCTTCCTCCACTAATGCTTCGGCCATCCCAAACCTATCTACCCCACAAACAAGCAGCACCTTTTTTCCGGCAAAATCAAATAAACCTTTCTCCGCCAAATAACGAACCGTGCGCCTTTCCAAGGTGTTTTTTAAGCCCGAGCCATCCACAATAGGGGTTTTTTGAGCCGCTTCCTTAAGACGCAAAGCATCCTTGAGCACATATCTTCGACGACCTGCCATTATGTATAAATCTATGCCCCCCATCCCTAAAGCATCAACCTTACCATCTAACGAATGAATTATTTGGACGGCCTTATCCAGATCGCCATTCGTCCCAATACGTTCAATTCTAAATTTCTCCCCCATTATTTCTGTCTCTACCGCATGATCTCTATGGCTTGCGCCAAGGCTGACACTTACTACTTGTTTCATCAGCGCGACCCCCTGTTAATGAAGTCTTTTAATCATATTTTTCCTTTTTCGCTTGGTTTTTAACCTCTCCTTCAGCAAAAAAGCCGATACATCATTAAATCTTTAAAATATCTCAAAATCTTTAAATCATCCGACTTCCGAGCACACTTCCTGCATAATCTTCCAATATCCGCACAACCTCGTCCTTCTTCTTGGTCTTGAAAATTGCTTCTTTATATGGAGCCGTATGCTTCATCCCTTTAAGATACCACGCTAAGTGTTTTCTCATTTCCCGCACACCGGCTTCTTCCCCTTTTATTTTTATCGTCAACTCTAGGTGTTTTAAAGCACCCTTAATTTTCTCCAGAGGCTCCGGCGGCGGTAATTCTTCTCCCTCGAGATAACGGCAAACTCGACTAATGAGCCAAGGGTTCCCTTGTACACCCCGACCGAGCATCACGGCATCACAACCTGTTTCCTCCAGCATTTTTCCGGCATCCTGAGGTGTCCAAAGATCACCGTTCCCAATAACAGGGACCGAAACAGCGGCTTTAACCTGTCTGATTATCGCCCAATCTGCCGCTCCGCCATAAAACTGCTCCCGCGTTCTGCCATGTACGGCAATCGCCCTTGCTCCGGCCTTTTCCATCTCTCTGGCAAATTCCACCGCCACAATGTTTTCCCGATCCCAACCCGTCCGAATCTTAACCGTGATCGGGACGGAAACTGCCTGAACCATTGCCCTGACTATCTCTACCGCCAATTCCGGGTTCTCCAGTAAAGCAGAACCTTCCCCATTTCTCACTACTTTAGGAACCGGGCAGCCCATATTCACATCAAGCAGCCATGCGCCTTCTTGTACCGCTATTTGTGCCCCTGCCGCCATTACCGCAGGCTCACAACCAAAAAGCTGTACGGCAATAGGCTGTTTTTCTCCTCGTAGATTTAAAATTTCTTTTGTCCTGTTGTTTTTATAAGTAAGAGCCTTCGCACTAATCATTTCCGTATAAACCAAACCACACCCATGCTCCCGGGCAATGATCCGAAACGCCTTATCCGATACCCCTGCCATCGGAGCCAGCACGACCTTATTGGGAATAAACACGTTCCCAATTTTCAAATAAACCA
The DNA here is from genome assembly GCA_002407935.1 of Peptococcaceae bacterium UBA5356. GTDB lineage: Bacteria > Bacillota > Peptococcia > DRI-13 > DTU073 > UBA5356. Next base: position 7,391 of record DHPU01000082.1, on the reverse strand, counting down.
CCTCATTAATAATAGGGCACTATAATAAACCACTTCCCTAATTATATACCTAATGGTTAAGCTTATAAATAAGTTTTAATCCTTCCAATGTTAATAGATGGTCTACCTTTTTAATCGTCTCCGACCCATCAGCAATCAGATCCGCTGGCCCTCCTGTAGCAACCACAAAAGCATCACAATTAAGTTCTGCCTTAATCCGACGAACAAGCCCATCAACCTGTCCAATAAAACCATAGATCAAACCCGATTTCATACTATCCACGGTATTGCGCCCAATCACCTTTTTCGGTTTTACCAATTCAATGCGCGGTAATTTGGCCGTTTTCTGAAAGAGAGCCTCCATCGCAATCCCTAATCCCGCTGTAATCGCTCCCCCCATATACTCTCCCTTGGCACTAATCACGCAAAACGTCGTAGCCGTCCCAAAATCAACAATAATTAAAGGCCCGCCATACAATTCATACCCCGCTACCGCATTAACAACCCGATCCGCCCCTATTTCCCGTGGATTATCATAAAGAATCGGCATTCCTGTTTTTACCCCGGGGCCTACAACTAAGGGTTCAATCTTGAAGTATTGCCTGCACATCTCCTCCAACGTAGGCATAATCGGCGGAACAACAGAAGAAATAATAATATCCTTAACCTGACGATAATCCAGTTCATTATGTAAAAATAAATTACGCATCACAATTCCGCATTCATCAACCGTTTGATTACTTTTGGTAGATAAACGCCAATATTTAATCAGCCGATCTCCCTCATATATCCCCAAAACAATATTGGTATTTCCCACATCAAAAACTAATAACAAATAATTCACCTCTTTTCTAACGGTTTACACTACCCGAACGAACCAGCCGCTTTAAAACACCATGAGCGACCACTCCCGCCAGCAAGCCTTTGCAAAGATCCAGGCCGATAAAAGGCAGCAAACCAATTTCCACCGCTTTCCACAACGTAAAAGGTTTGCCAAAATAAAGCTTAATAATCCCATATAAATACGGAATACCGATAAAATAAAGCACGACAATCCCGGCAAGCATTGCCCCTAAAATTCTGCCAAGATGGGGAGATGGGACTTTTTCCACCAGTTTCCCTACCGTATAAGCTGCCAAAATAAAGCCCGGCAAAAAACCAAAAGAAGGCTGAAAAATGTACGTCAAGCCTCCATAAGGAGGTTGCGCAAATACCGGTACCCCGATCAATCCTAGCAACACATATACCGTCACACTCAAAGCACCCAAACGCGAACCCAGTAAAGCCCCGGTTAACAAAATCATCAAAGGTAAAATGCTAAAAGGAACTACTACCTCACCACCAAATTTTAAAATAAAAGAAGCAATACAAATGAGAGCCGAAAAGAAAGCCACCCTAGTCATTTCGTGAATCGTAATTTTCATTGCCGTCCCCCTTCTCGTTAACCTCGTCTTGTCGTTTGGTTAACATATTCTCATTATAAAAGGGGGTTTCTTATATTGTCAACCAGTAATTTTATTTCGGTTAACAATGCTTTCTGCTTCTTCTACTTCAATACCACCACTACTACTAAGCACTTAAATACTAAAAACTAACCACTAAATACTAATCACTAATCACTAAACCAGGTTACTCGCCAAACGAAAAAGCTTTTTCTTCCGCTACCTTCGTTACCCTATTTTTCCCATCAACAAAAACTACCGTAGGTAAATATCCTTTGACCTTTTCCTCCGGTACTAAAGCATAACTAATAATAATCACCAAATCCCCGGGTTGCACCAAACGTGCCGCCGCCCCATTCAGACAAACAGCTCCTGAACGAGGCGGTCCGGGAATTACATAAGTCTCCAGACGTGCCCCACTATTAATATTTACTACCTGCACCTTTTCATATGCGGCTAATTCCGCTTTTTCCATTAAGTCAGCCGCAATCGTAATACTCCCCACATAATTTAAGTTCGCCTCTGTAACTACCGCTCGGTGTATTTTACTTTTTAACATCGTCCTATACATCTTTATGACCATCACTTTCAGCTTTAATTTTGACTTTTGCTTCTGTTTCCGCTACTACTTCTGTTTCTGCTACTGCTTCTGTTTCTGTCTCCGTGTTTAAAAGAATATTATCAAGCAAACGCGTCTTCCCTATTTTCACAGCAAGAGCCACCACTACAGGCCGTTCAATCACGGCAAGCGGTTCTAACGTCGTTGCATCATCGATTTCCAGATAATCAATCACCGCTGCCGGTTCCTGCTTAATCCTTTCCCGCATGGCTTCAAGTAAGCAAGCCGCATTTCTTTCTCCTTTGGCAAAAAGAGCCTGACAAATTCGCAAGGAAGCAGAGAGACACAAAGCCTCCTGCCGCTCCTCCGGCGATAAATAAGTATTTCTAGAGCTCATAGCCAACCCATCCGATTCTCTCGTAATCGGAACCATCCTTATGGCAATGGGAAAATTAAGATCAGCCACCATTCTTTTGATCACCTGTACCTGTTGATAATCCTTTTGACCAAAATAAGCTTTATCCGGTAAAACAATCTGAAATAATTTCGTAACCACCGTAGCTACCCCGGTAAAATGACCCGGGCGCGCTGCCCCACACAAGCGTTTCGTTATTTGCGCAACTTCTACCGTAGTATATTGAGGATAATAAGGATACATTTCCTCTACCTCAGGAGCAAAAATCACATCGGCACCTGCTTCTTCCGCTAAACAAGCATCCCTTGCCAAGTCTCGGGGATAAGTAGCATAATCCTCCTGCGGCCCAAACTGCAAAGGATTAACAAAAATACTCATCACCACCAGATCATTTTCTTGGCGGGCTGCTCTGACCAGACTTAAATGCCCCTCATGAAGAGACCCCATCGTCGGAACGAGGCCTACTTGCAAGCCCTTCATCCGTTTTTCCCGCACCCAACGGCGAATATCAGCAATCTTATTTAATATCAACATCCTGCATTCACCCCATTCCTTCTTAACTTAAGATAACCTAATATAACTTGGGTATCTCTTCCTCTTTCATCGAAAAAGAATGCTCTCCCTGCGGAAACTCTCCTTTTTCCACCTCATCCTTATACATCTTTAAAGCAGAAACTATTTCTTCATGTAGATTGGCATATTTCTTCACAAAACGCGGCTTCATATCCTGCGTTATTCCTAAAAGATCATGCCACACCAGAACCTGACCGTCACAACCCGCTCCTGCCCCAATCCCAATCGTCGGAATAGACAGGCTCTTACTAATTAGTTCGGCTAAAGGCGCCGGTACACATTCTAAAACAAGGCCGAAAACCCCCGCTTCTTCCAATAAACGCGCCTCGGAAAGCAGCTTCTCTGCCTGAGCTTTATTTTTTCCCTGTACTTTAAATCCGCCCATTTGATACACAGATTGTGGAGTAAGTCCCAGATGCCCAAGAACAGGTATTTCGGCCGCAATTATTCCCTTAATTACTTCCAGCCTTTCTTGACCGCCCTCCAATTTAACTACCTGTGCACCAGCCTCCTGTATAAACCTGCCGGCATTAGCCACCGCCTTTTCTACCGACAAATGATACGATAAAAAAGGCATATCCCCAACAATCATCGCATTATGTGCCCCACGGCTAACCGCCTTGGTATGATGAATCATTTCATCCATCGTGACAGGAAGCGTATTTTCATACCCTAACATCGCCATTCCCAGCGAATCGCCTACCAAAATCATTTCAATCCCGGCTTCATCAGCCATGCGGGCACTAGGATAATCATAAGCCGTAACCATGCTTATTTTTTCGCCCCGCGCCTTTTGCTCCCGCAAAACATTTACCGTAATTTTTTTCATCATTCCCTGGTCCCTCCGTTAATTATTTGTTTGACTGTTGCTTTGTCATCCCCGTGAATGCCTGCATGAGCATCTGCAGTAATTCCCGATAAGTTTCCACAGTAATATTCTGCCCCTCCAGCGCTAATTTTCCCAAGAAAGGCGCCATAAAACAATAAATTTGATTTACCTCCGGTAATTCTGCCGCAAGAACCCGCGTATGATTACGCACTACCTCTAAATCTCCCCTGGAAATTGGTCCCGTTAAAGCCTTGGTTAAAGGTAACCGCGCTATATTATTTACCGTTCCCTGCATTAAAGGAGTAAGCGCTTCACGTGCCTCCTCCTCACTAAAGCCGGCATAATTAAGGCAATGAACCCCTAACCACGCCAAAGCAACTAAATAATTAGAAGCTAAACAAGCCCCGGCATGATAAATGACCTTTGTTTCCGCAGAAGAAAGAATCTTGAGGACACCGCCCCATTTTTCCACTAAAAGCCGAACTTCTTCCAGCAATAATTGATCGCCTTCATAAGTAAAATAGGAGCCGGGTAAATTTTCTAAGGCCTGTTCCACCGTAGCAAAGCTCTGTAAAGGATGTAATGAGCCTATTAAAGCCCCTTGCTCCCGTAAAGGAACCAACAGAGCAGAACTATGAGCACCGCTCATGTGCAAAACGGCCTTTCCCTCCAAACGATAATCTTGCAGCTTAGTAACAATTTCACCGATAATCCCATCCGGAGTAGCGATAAAAAGCAACTCTGCTTCCTGTAGAACTTGCGTTAGAGAGACTGCCTGGATTTTTTTATCTTTTACCGCCGCCATTTCCCCCGGAGATACTCTCCGTGAAACAACAGCCACGTCATAACCATAATCCCTTAAAGTATACGCCAAAGCAGACCCTACTCTTCCCAACCCGATAATACCCACCCTTTTCATGTCTTTCCCCCCCAAGCTATCACGCCGATCATTTTTGAAAAACAGTCATCTTAAAAACGAGAAAACAAAAAACGAAAAAACAAAAAACCTTCTGGGACGTAAAGACCCAGAAGGCTAATTTTTATATCCTTCCTTACCTCTTTCCGTCTCAGTCCATAAACGGCTCTAAGCGGGTATAAGCCCTATTCTCTTCACTAAAAAACCTTACGATATTACAGCTCCTCGGAAGAGGATGCCGTATATCTTTGTTTCAACATTATTTTAACATCATCGGCCGTGAATCGCAAGTCAACTTTTTGCGCGGGTAAATCCACCTTAAGCTGCGCAAAACAGCCAGGGTCAAGCTCCCGCAAAGGGATAAGCACAAAAGCACGTTCCTTCATTCGAGGATGGGGTATCTGTAATTTCTCCGTCTCGATCCGCTCTGTCCCAAACATAAGTAAATCAATATCAATAAGACGGGGACCCCAACGAATCGTCCGCACCCGCCCCAGTTTTTGTTCAATGGCTAAACACGCCTCCAAGATTTGCTCGGCGCTATGCCTTGTTTCTCCACCCAAAACCAGATTAAGAAAATCCTCCTGCTTAGTATAGCCTAATGCTGCTGTCTGATAAATGCCGGAAATATCCCAAGACTCCAAAACCTGTTCTTGCAGAGCCATAACCGCCTTAAGCAAATTATCAAGGGGATTACCCATATTACTGCCCAAAGAAAAATAGACTTTCTCAGGCTTCATTTTTAAATCTGACCATTTCTACTCCGGCATACCCCAGAGGCCCTTTCAAAGGAGCCTGCGGCTTTTTCACTCTAACTAAAACCTTTTCCGGTAACGGTAAAGCAAGAACGCCCTTGATTATTTGATAAGCAATATGCTCCAGCAAATTAATCGATGGCCCTTCTATAATTCCCTTGATCGCTTTATAAACCTCACTATAATTAAGCGTATCTTCCAAACAATCACTAAAACCTGCCTTGGATAAATCACCCCAAATTTCCACATCGATTTCAAACCACTGACCTAAGCTTTTTTCGTCGGGTGAAACCCCATGATAACCATAGAATCGCATCCCTTGCAAAATAATCTTATCCGTTTCCTTCACTTTCCCTTCCCTGCTACTCAAAATATGGACAAA
>DHPU01000082.1:555-1165 GCA_002407935.1 Peptococcaceae bacterium UBA5356 | reverse complement strand
CTCTTAATTCAATTCCATAAATATTACATTTATTTGTAAGTTTTACTCTGAATTGATTAATACATTGTTGTGATATTGCTCTTGCTAAATGCCTATTCTTCATCATCCCTCTTACATTTAAATCTTCAATAGTTATATAGCTTGGTTTTTGCTTAACTATTGAATTAACCGTTTGATTAATATGGTTTTCCCTAATGTTTGTAAGTCTCTGATGAAGTTTTTGTACTTTAGCTATTTGTTTTTGGATGTTTTGTCTAGTAGCAGTACCTCCTTCCTTTTTGTTTTTCATTTTTAAACTTTCATATTTCCTTGAAAGTTTTCTCTGCTCACGTTTTAGTTTTTTCTCTAACTTTTTAACGTTTTTAGTTTTATTAATATTCCCAAATGACTTTTCTAAATTACTAACTACAGCCAATTCTTTAATTCCTAAATCAATACCTATTCCCTCCGTGAATTGTTTAAAAGAATAATTATTACGGTCTTCTACCAATACAGATACATAATATCTTCCTGCCCTGTATGTAAAAGTACCGCTTTTTACATACGCATTTATAGGAATATACCCTTTTTCTTTTAGCCTTACAAAACCTAATGTAGGAATTTTAACCCT
>DHPU01000082.1:0-315 GCA_002407935.1 Peptococcaceae bacterium UBA5356 | reverse complement strand
AATAGATTGTTTTACTGCTTTGCTACCAACATCTTTAATCCATTTATATTCTAAATTATTAGGTATAAATTCATTGTTAAGCCATTTAGAAAAACTCATTCCAGAAACAAATCTTTTTTCTTGTTGATAAACCTCTTTATTATGTGCCAAATAAAAATTATAAATAAATCTACACACCCCTAGAGTTTGATGAATTATTTGCTTCTGCTCTTTAGTTGGATTAATCTCTGTTTTGTATGCTCTTAGCAATTTCTTCATCTCCCTCTATTTGTTTTTTGTATTTTCTAAGACCATATATTTTACAAGAAAAAACAT
>DHPU01000046.1 GCA_002407935.1 Peptococcaceae bacterium UBA5356 | reverse complement strand
ATATTATAAATAGAACCATAATTTGATGTTTCATCAAGTTTAGTAAAAATCAAACTCGTAATATTAATATCCTTGTATGTTTCTAAAATATCCAAAAGATCCTGATATTTACTGGTGCTGGATAAAACCAAAAAAATATCATCAGAATCAGCCTTTTCCAGATATTGTTTTAACTCGTTGACCTGAGTTTCGTTTTTATGACTTCGACCGGCAGTATCAATATAAATCATTTCTTGTTCAGACATTTCTTGCAAAGATTCTTGCAAATTCTCCGGAGTAAAAATAACTTTAACCGGCACATTCATAATTTCCCCCACCGTTTTCAATTGTTCTACCGCTGCAATTCGATATGTATCCACCGTAATCAAAGCTACATTTTTTCTTTCGATCACAGCACTCATCGCCGCTAATTTAGCAATTGTCGTTGTCTTCCCTACCCCCGTAGGACCGATAAAAGTTAAAATTCTGTTGTTTTCCCTTTTGCTTTTAGCAGGAACATATTTCATTTTTTTGATAGGTTTTAAGATATTAGCAAAAAAGATTTTATTTAACTCTTCCGAAGTTTGAAGCGGTGACTGGGAGTATTCCTCAATCGTTAGTTTTACGATGTTTTGTGCTACTTTATCCTCAATCTCCCGCTTTTTTAGGCGTTGATAAAGTGCCTGACCTATTTTAGGAAATTGGGGCTGTCCCATGTTTTCCAGCATAGAAGACATTTCTTTCATCATGAGCCGCATTTCCGATAATTCCGCATTAACAGCGCCACCAGTTTTCAGACTTACCAAATCTGTCTTTGGCTCAACAGAGGCCACTTCAATTAAAGAAGCTCCGTTCTGATTTTGATCAACCGCAGCTGTAACCTCTACGTAATTTTTACGAAATAAACCTAAAAATCCCCCTTCTTTAAAATAACGAGTGTGTAAAATGACCGCATCATTTCCAAGCTCAGCTTTAATTTTTTCCATTGCTTCCTGCATATTAAAAGCTACAATTCTTTTAACTCGCATTCAACTTCACCATCCCTGCAGACTCTATTTCAATATTGGTAGGTATCTCATTATATGACAAAATCGGTAGTCCCGGCAAAAGTCTTTCTACCAGTTTTCTAAAATATAATCTAATTGCGGGGGAAGTCAGAACAACCAATTGTTTTCCCATAAAGCCTTTCTTTTCAAGCATACCCGCTAATTCTTTAATAATAAACTGAGCAACACCAGGATCAATCGCTAAATAGGCTCCATGATCACCTGTTTGAACACTTTCGCTAATAATTTGCTCTACATGGGGATCCAGTGTTAAGCAAAAAATCTTTCCCGCTTCATCCTTATACAATTGCACAATTTGTCTAGCCAATTTTTGCCGCACATATTCAGTAAGAATCTCCGGTTCCTTAGTTAACGGCGCCCAATCTCCTAATGCTTCCATAATTAAAACCAAATCCCTGATCGGAATTCTCTCCCTTAATAGGCTAGCTAAAACCTTATGTATTTCTGCAAGAGAAAGTAAATTAGGAACCACTTCTTCTATTACGGCCGGGTACTCTTTCTTCAAATTATCCAGCAATGATTTCACATCCTGCCGACTTAAAATATCAGCAGCATTATTTTTGAGAAATTCCGTAATATGGGTAGCCAGAACAGAAGGCGGATCTACCACTGTATAACCGGAAACTTCTGCCTGTTCCCGTAAAGAAGCACCTATCCATTTAGCCGGTAACCCAAAGGCTGGTTCTTTGGTAGGTATTCCCGGTAAATCCCCTTCGCCGCCCATCGCTAGATACTGATTTAACATAATTTCGCCTTGGGCTAAAGGCACTCCACGTAACTTCAACACATAATTGTTTGGAGCCAGCTGCATATTATCCCTGACACGAATTGGTGGTATGACAAGACCTAATTCAATGGCACACTGTCGACGAATCATCACGACACGTTCCAAAAGGTCACCACCCTGAGCTGTATCAACGAGAGGAATAAGACCATAACCCATTTCTAATTCGATCGGATCAATTTGTAACAGAGAATAAACACTATCCGGCTTCTTCATTTCAGCTACTTCTTCCTTTTCGGCAGTGACAGCTGTTTCGTTAATAAGGTTAGTTTTCGCTTTATAAAGAGTATAAGCTAAAAAGCCCAGTAAAAGTCCCAGCAACATAAACGGGAATGTAGGTAATCCCGGTACTAAACCAAGGAGCATCAGCACCCCAGCAGCAATTGAGAGAATCTTCGGTTCAGAAAAAACCTGCGTGACGAAATCTTCCCCTAAACTATTATTTGAAGCCGCACGAGTAACAATAATGCCTGTCGCTGTGGAAAGCAGTAAAGCCGGGATCTGGCTGACAAGACCATCTCCGACTGTCAAAAGGGTATAAGTCTGGGCAACTTGCCCAATTCCTTCCATTTCCTTTTGCAATATACCAACGGCCATTCCACCTAAAATATTAATAATGGTAATAATAATCCCAGCTATAGCATCTCCCTTGACAAATTTACTGGCACCATCCATCGCTCCGTAAAAATCCGCCTCACGCTGAATCTTAATTCTTCTCTGGCGGGCTTGATCTTCAGAAATTAAACCGGCGTTAAGATCGGCATCAATACTCATCTGTTTTCCGGGCATAGCATCTAGTGTAAAACGGGCTGCAACTTCTGCAACACGTTCAGCCCCTTTGGTAATAACTATAAATTGAATGATAATCAAGATTAAGAAAATAACAAAACCGACAAAGGCATTTCCCCCTACTACAAAAGACCCAAATTGATTAATTACCTCTCCGGCATCAGCATTTAAAAGAATCAACCGCGTTGAAGAAACATTAAGTGCCAGGCGATAAAGCGTCATAATTAAAAGTAAGGACGGGAAAACAGAAAAATCCAAAGGTTCTTTATTGTACATGGAAACAAGCAGAACCGTTAAAGAACAGGTAATATTAAAAACAATTAAGACATCAAGTAAAGCCGTAGGTAAAGGAATAATCATCATGATGACGATGGAAATTACTCCAAGAGCTACGATGATATCCGCATGTCGAATGATATTTCGTTGTATCAAAGGTTCTGACATAATTATCGCTCCTAAAAATGCCCTTTTAATCTATAAACGTAGGCTAATACTTCCGCAATCGCTTTATACAATTCTTCGGGAATTGGTACCCCAATTTCTACTTCTTTATACAAAGTTCTCGCTAAGATTTTATTTTCCACAATAACAACATCATTGTCCATCGCTAATGCTTTGATCCTTTGCGCCACAAGATCTTGTCCTTTAGCTACAACAACAGGGGCCTGCATCTTATCTTCATATTTTAAAGCCACCGCAAAATGAGTAGGGTTAGTGATAACTACCGTCGCCTTAGGGACATCCTGCATCATTCTTCGGGAAGCCATCTGCCGCTGTCTGGCTTTTATCTCGGCTCTCAAATAAGGATCCCCTTCTATCGTTTTATATTCCTCTTTAATTTCCTGCTTACTCATTTTTAATGATTGTTCATATTCATAAACCTGATATGCATAATCGGCTATCGCAATTACAAAAAGTACAGCTAAAATGCGCCAACCAATAGTATAAGTTATCTCGCCAATAGTTTCCAGAGAAAGTTTTAAAGGAACATCCATCAACACAGACAAACGAGGTAATTGCTTAAAAAGAAAGTAAAAAGCGACAAAACCAACCAGACATGTTTTAAATACTGTTTTCACCAATTCAGCTAATGCCCGCTTAGAAAAAATTCTTTTCAGTCCACTGACGGGATTTAACCTATTAAGATCGATCTTCAAGGATTCCGTAGTGAATAAAAAACCAACCTGCAAGATATTAGCCACATATCCTGCCACCAAGGCGATCAGTAGAATTGGTCCCACCATTTTTACAGTAACTAAAATTACTTCAACAATAAGCCGAATTGCTTTATTAACAGTTAGATCAGTTTCTAGATAAGTAAGAATGTATCGAAAAAAATTGGCAAAATCATTAATGATATAGGGCACCCAATACCTTAAAATTAGTAAAGTAAGAGAAAGCACTATTACCGTGATAATTTCATTACTTTTAACTACCTGTCCCTTTTTACGAGCTTCCTGTCTTCTGCGGGGTGTCGCTTTTTCAGTTTTTTCCCCAGCAAATAACTGTAAATTAATTTTTAAAATTAACATTGGACTTGTCCTTATCATCTAATTAAGTTATAAATTTTATTGATCATCTCGCCGAAAGAAGTGTTTAACAAATAAATAAAAAGAGGGAGCGTCACTAAAAGTACAAAAAAACCAATTAAAATCTTTGCCGGCATCCCTACCATAAAAATATTCATCTGCGGAACAGTTCTAGCCATAATCCCCAGTACAAAGTCAGTTACTAACAAAGTTCCCACAATCGGCATACTAAGTTTACAACCAATGATAAAGATATTACCAAAATAGGCAAGATAAGTTTGCATAAAGTGAGGACTAAATAAAAAAGATTGTCCAATAGGGAAGGACTCATAGCTATCAAAAAGGGCTTTAATAAACTGGTGATGCCCATCAATTTGTAAAAAAACTAAAATGGCCAACACAAATTTAAAGTTACCTAAAATAGGAGCCTGCGTTCCACTCAAGGGATCAACAACATTCATAATCCCAAAACCCATCTGTGTATCAATTAATTGTCCGGCTAATTGAATTCCCGCGAAAAAAAACTGGATGATCAACGCCAGCGCTATACCGGTAAACATCTCTGTAAGTAATGTCAGAGCATATACCGATAATGGCCAATGAGCAGGAACAGGACCCGCCAAACCCATCACCCACGCAAAAAGAGTAATTAGCATTAAAAAAGCAATACGCCATTGTACCGGAATGTTGCGCGTGTTGAAAACAGGTATAAAAGAAATTCCACTAAATCTGGCCAAAAGCAACAAAAAGCGGTCCCATTCTACCAAGAAACTAGTTAAAAGCTCCATCCTTACATACCCCTCTTTCTATACTTCTAATACATCATTTGAGGGATATTAGAAATTATATTTGTCGTAAATGCGACAAGTAAATTTAACATCCATGGTCCAAAAATAATCAAGCTAATAAAAACCATGATTATTTTAGGGACAAAAGTCAAGGTCTGCTCTTGAATCTGGGTAGTAGCTTGAAAAATACTAATTAATAACCCGATTAACAAACTAGTTCCCAGTAAAGGCCCTGACAAAAGCAAAATCGTATATACCGCTTCTTTTCCTAGATAAATAATAAAATCTTGAGTCATCTTTAACTCCTTGCTTCGCAAAATACTTTATTAAATCAACGGAAACTCATTATTAAGGACTGCACAACCAAATTCCAGCCATCTACCAAAATAAAAAGCAATAATTTAAAAGGTAAAGAAATCATCATAGGTGGTAACATCATCATCCCCATCGACATTAAGGTACTAGCTACCACCATATCAATAATAATAAAAGGAATATAAAGAATAAAGCCAATTTGAAAAGCAGTTTTTAATTCACTAATCGCAAAAGCAGGAACAATTGCATAGATAGGAATATCTTCAGGTCCATTAGGTTTGGGAGTTTCAGATAAATTCACAAACAAAGCCAAATCTTTTTCTCTAGTTTGCTTCAACATAAACTCGCGAAGTGGAGAAGCCGCCTTTTGAAAGGCCGTTTCCTGATTTATTTGTTCATTAAGATATGGTTGAAGCGCATTTTGGTTAATCTCATTCCATACCGGAGCCATCGTAAAAAAGGTCAAAAACAAAGCTAAGCCAATTAACACCTGATTGGGGGGCATTTGTTGAGTAGCTAAGGCATTCCTTAAAAAGGAAAAAACGACAATAATCCGCGTAAAAGATGTCATTAAAATTAAGATTGCCGGAGCAAGTGTTAAAACAGTTAAAAGAGCTAAGATTTGCAGCGAAAGCGCTACATCCTGAGGCTTATCAGATGAACCTACATCCAAACCAAGTTTAGGTAAAGCCAAAGGTGCAGCCTTAAGCTCAACAGCCACTAAAAGAAGAAGGATTGCCATTAAAACCGCCAGAATAATTTTTTTACGTTGCCCCTCTTTATTCATCCCTATCCCTCCCTTGATCTAAATCATGGGATAGGTGCTGACTTCTCCGAAATTGTTCAGCCATTTGCTGCTGAAAGTTTTCTCTACTTAAACTACTTGTCCTTTTCCTAAGAGGAAACCTATTCTTAATCATCTTACTAAGCTCAGCAGGGATAAAAACTTCCGCTTGCTGAAGATTATCCTTAATCTCTTTCCACTTCACAGTATTAGTTTCTATTTCTTTTAAAATACGGATCTGTCCTTCACTGACTGCCACAATACAGGTAACATCATACAATTCCATTAAATATAATCCCCGGTTGGGGCCGAGTGCTTGATAATCAAGAACTTTAAGCCATTTCTTTTGATTATCAAGCAGGTTTTGTTGCTTATTAATGATTTTTAAAATAAAATAAACTACCAAAATAATAAAAAGCAAGCTAAGTAAAATACGAAAAAATAATGCTCCTGCACTTGGTAATTCAACAACATTATTGGCAGCGGATGTCTCCGCCTGCATAGCCGTAAAAAAGATTGTTTTTAACATCTTTCCTCCCTTATTACATAAACGCCTTTTTAACCGCTTCCATCACTCGTTCAGGCTGAAAAGGTTTTACAATAAAATCCCGTGCTCCGGCACGAATTGCCTCAATAACCGTCGCTTGCTGCCCCATTGCACTGCACATCACTATACGCGCATTAGGATCAATACTTTTAATCGCCTTAAGTGCCGAAATTCCATCCATTTGAGGCATAATAATATCCATTGTCACTAGATCCGGATGTAATTCCTGATATTTTTCCACTGCGATCTGACCGTTTTCGGCTTCACCTATTACCTCATACCCATTTTTAGTCAAAATATCCTTAAGCATTCTTCTAGTAAAAGCAGCATCATCTACTATGAGTATTCTTCGAGCCATAAACGACTATATCCTCCTTCAAGTCCTATTTTAAATTTTTAACTCTTTCAGCCGGTGAAGCTATCCCGGTAACCCTTACTCCAAAATTCTCATCAATAACAACAACCTCTCCTTGGGCCAAAATTCGGCCGTTGACTAAAATGTCTACCGGTTCTCCCGCCAATTTATCCAGTTCAATGATCGAACCATTAGTTAGTTCGAGAATCTCCTTGATTTTTTTATTTGTTCTCCCTAACTCAACAGATAACTGAAGTCCTATGTCCATTATTAAATCTAAATTTGCAGCCAGCTTCTTTTGTGAAGTTTCTTCCTGAAAAGTTGGAAATCGAACCGAGGACACCTCAATTTGCTTAGATGGAACCTTCGTATAATCATGGGGAACTTTATTAAAATTATTTTTTGCTAAAATCTCCGCTACTATTGTTTTAGCAAAAGAAGCCGGTAATATCTGTAGCAATTTACTATCTAACAAGCCCTCAATCTTAAATTGGAAAGCAATTACTACTGATTCTTGTTCTTCTTTTGTAAAGAAATTTTGCTCCTGCAAATTGGTGATATTTAATTCAGGTGCAGAAGTTTCAATTTGTTTATCAAAAATTTGCGAAAAAGCATTTGTAGCTGTACTCATCATCTGACTTACTGCTTCACTAATTGCACTTAAATGCAAGTCACTCAATTCAAGAGGAGGATTACTACCGTCCCCGCCCATGATTAAATCAACAATTACACCTACGTCATATGTTGAGATGAGAAAAAGTTTGGAGCCTTTTAACCCAGTTTTATATTCAACCTCCAGGGTAACACAAGATTCAGGATATTCCTCCAAAAGCTTTTCTAGTGTTACAACGGACATTGTCGGTACCGTAATTTCAACTTTTTTCCCTAATAAGGACGATAAGGTGGTTGCAGCAGAACCCAAGGTAATATTCGTTAACTCTCCCAATACATCTTTTTCCATTGAGTTTAATGCACCCTCTGTATCAAGCTCATTTTGTACTGCGTTTTCTTGATTTAAGTCTTCTGTATCCTTTAATAAGGTATTAATTTCTTCCTGTGATAACATCTTATTCATTTTTAGTCACCCCCTTCAGTTTTGGTTTGTTTAATTTGTACGGCCATTTTTTTGCCTATTAAACCCGGTTTAGCATAATATTTTAATTTTGAATCTATATAAACTTCCACATCACCACTTATTCTCTTTTCCAAAGGTATCACATCACCCACCCGAAGCTCTAATAATTCTTTAATCGTAATCGTATTTCTTCCTAAAATAACGGAAAGAGGTATTACCGTCTTTTCGACTGTCTTCTGTAGATAGCTACTATAATTTTCCGAATTGCTATTCGTTACATTAGCAAACCAAAACTTAGTATTCAGTTCCTCCGCAATACCTTCCAGCATTAAACAAGGAAGACAGATATTAATTAACCCTTCCGTATCCCCAATCTGTGTATTAACAGCAATTAATACTATCATCTCTGAAGGGGCAACTACTTGCGTAAACTGAGGATTAATCTCGATCACCTCTAGAAGAGCATTGATCGGATGAAGACTACTCCAAGCTTCATTAAAAAGAGAAAGAACCTTTTCTGTTATTTTTTCCATCACATTCTTTTCTATCTCTGTTAACGGCCTGCCCTTAAAAGTACTAACACCAGGTCCTCCAAACAGTCGATCAATCATACTAAATCCTATAATAGGGTTTAATTCAAGAATACCCTTGCCTTCTAAGGGAGAAAGACTAAAAACATTTAAAATCGTTGGATTAGGTAGTGAGCGAGTAAACTCCTCATAAGTCATCTGATCAACCGAGTCCACTTTTGCCGTTACTCTAGTCCTTAATATTCCTGAGAGAAGTGTAGCTAATAGTAAACAAAAGTTATCATAAACTACTTCTAACGTATTTAGCTGATCCTTCGAGAATTTATTAGGGCGGCGGAAATTATAAGTTCTAATTCTTTTATCTTCTTCATACTTAACGTCCTTAACACCAACTGCTCCCGATTGCATAGCAGTAAGTAGTACGTCAATTTCCGACTGAGATAGGACTTCGCTCATTTCTTTTATCACCTCCGGGAGACAAAATTATTATTTTGAATAACACCTTAAGTTGCAACTAGCTTTAGGATATAAACCTTTTTAATTTCTCCTTTAGTAAGAAAATTATTAATCTCCTCTAACAAACTATTTTGAAGATTAATTTTGCCTTCAGGAGTTAAAACCTCTTCTGTTTGTGCCATTAAAACCATATTAATGGCATGTTTAAGTTCGGGCTGTTTTTCCTCTAATTCTATTTTAACCTTTTCATTAGTAACTTCCAAAGTAAATTTAGCTACGAGATAATGATTAAGTTTTCCTGCTAAATTAGCAGTAAATTCCTCCGTTTCAATCTTGGGACCGGCTACTTCCTCAAGCTTCTCAGTAGCAGAGGACTTAGCCATTACCAGCTTATAAACAAAAAAACTTGATCCCAGCATTACTAAAATTAAAACGCCGAGAAGAACTTTTGTTAATTTTTTACTGCCTTCTGCCGCCATCTATAACACCTTCCTTTTTATTTCGGTTCATTAATAATCATACTTTCCCGGATAAGCACCATGTCTACCCGCCGATTTTTTTTACGATTATCTTCATTTGTATTTGCTTCTACCGGATGGTATTCTCCATAACCTACCGCAGACAGTTGTTTTCCTTCAATCCCCTGTTCAATTAAAAATCTTAAAACGTTAGTAGCTCTAGCCGTAGATAATTCCCAGTTAGAAGGATAATTTTCCGTATGGATTGGGAGATTATCAGTATGACCTTCTATTCTGATGGGATTTTTTAATTCTTTAAAGATAACCGATATTCCGGATAGAATCGTTGTCGATTTCGGAAACAAATCCGCACTACCTTTAGGAAAAAGAACAGAATCCTGAAAACGAATGACCACTCCACGTTCCTCTATATTAGTTGTAACATTATCTTGAAGCTCATGAGCAGAGATATACTCATTTAGCTTATTTTTAATATTTTCCAACCTTTTCATTTCTTCCTGATATTTTAAATAATCTTCCTTCTGCTCATTATCTTGTTTTATTTCCTCTGCGTTTCCTTTATCATAGATACCCCCGTCAGCCGGCATTGTACTGCCATCCAGCACCCCCAGAGCCCCTTGTAAAGAAACCACCACCGACTTCCACTTAATCGTATCTAAGGTGGAAAACGAATATAATAAGATAAAAAAGGTTAAGCACAAGGTCACAATATCAGAATAAGTAAGAAGCCAAAGGTGCGTATTTTCAGCATCATTTTCTTCTTTTCTTTTAGATCTGTTCATTGATATACCCTCTTCTTCTTTTCTCGATATCTTTTCTCCTGACCTCATCTAATAAGTTTTTCTGTTGGGGATAAAGAAACGACTTCAGCTTTTCTGTGACAATGCGAGGATTTTCGCCAGCCTGAATAGAAAGGATCCCTTCAATGATAATCTCTTTAATTAAGGTTTCTTCCCTGCTTTTTAGCTTCAGTTTTCCGGCAATCGGAAGACAAATTAAATTTGCGATTAAAGCACCATAAAATGTCGTAATTAAGGCCAAAGCCATCCCGGGTCCTAACATATCAGGATCATTTAAATTCTTTAACATTAAAATTAAGCCAATCAATGTCCCAATCATGCCAAAAGCAGGAGCACTTGCTCCCATCGAATTAAAAATACTAGCACCAATTTTATGACGTTCTTCAATCATGATAATATCCGTTTCTAAAATAGTACGCACCAACTCAGGATCAGTGCCATCAACAATCAGTTGAACTCCTTTACTCAAAAACGCATCATCCGTTTCCTCCATTTCGTTTTCCAAAGATAAAAGTCCTTCTTTTCTAGCTCTTTCTGCCATTTTTACTATTTTGGCAATAATTTCGTGAGGTTCCTGAGAATATTGTTTAAAAGCAACCTTTAAAACCTTCGTCACTCCCAAGACCTGATTTAAAGGATAATTAATCAAGGTGGCACTAATAACTCCTCCTAGCACAATCAATAAAGAAGAAAAGCTCCAAAAAATCAGGATACTTCCTTGTGTTAAAATAGCCAGCACGATTAATAATATCCCCGAAAAAATACCAATAATGGTTGATAAATCCATGCCTATCGCTCAACTCTTTCCTTTTATTATGAAATTATAAAAGACACGTAATTTGTTTTTTGTAATTCACCGCTTTAGTAACAACCTCGTCTACATTTTCTTTTACCATCATTTTTCTACCATTAATTAAAGTTATAACAGTATCAGGAGTAGCTTCTATTGTTTCGATTAATTCGGCATTGACAATAAACTCGTTTCCATTAAGTTTCGTTAATTCAATCATCTGATCTCCAGCTTTCTAAAACCGCCCCCATCCCCTTACCCAGAGATGGGGGCAATTTTTAATAATATTACCGACGTAAATTCACCAATTCCTCCAGGATCTGATCCGAAGTTGTAATAATTCTGGAATTAGCCTGAAAACCACGCTGAGTCACAATCATATCCACAAATTCTTGAGAAAGATCCACATTAGACATTTCTAAGGTTTCCGG
Source organism: Peptococcaceae bacterium UBA5356 (assembly GCA_002407935.1). Classification (GTDB taxonomy): domain Bacteria; phylum Bacillota; class Peptococcia; order DRI-13; family DTU073; genus UBA5356. The sequence goes on along the minus strand of DHPU01000046.1, from coordinate 38,668 downwards.
CTTAATAATTCCACGTCCGGCAATGCCAGGAACGCCCCTATTGGGTTCTCCAGCATTATTGGATGCCTGATAAAGATTATTTCCTGCTTTTTCTAACCCTGCAGGATTAGAAAAAGTAGCAATCGTCACCTGCGCAAGATCTCTACGTTGACCATTAGAAAAAGTTCCAGTCAAAACTCCACGAGTATCAACGCTAATTCCTTGTAAATCCCCCGCTGTATAACCATTCTGAGCAGTATAGGTAATCGTAAAATCGCCTGCATATTCGGTGGCATTAGCAAAATCTAAGGAAAAGTTCAGATCAGCGGCCCCAGCTACCGGTTGTATGGCCTTATCTACCATTGATGAAGAAAGCAGTTTTCCTGTCACCGGATCAAAGTTTAGAGTTCCTTTACCACCGGCATTGAAGATATTATCAATGGTCGTATCGATTTCCCAAGTGTTAGCAGCTACCTTTGTATAATAGACATTGGCTGTATGTACATCGCCTTTAGAATCAAAAATGGAAACACTGGTAGCATAATTAGGTGTCTGGTAAGTTATCGTATAATTCTCAGTAACTGCCCCAGCGGCTATGGTTACTTCACCTGTAGTGTAATCCACACTAAAACCATCAGCAGCGTCTTCCGTTAAGAGCGTTCCACCTGAAGCTTCCACGATTACTTTGGTAATCGGTAAACTTGCCGGAGACAAAGTAACGTTTGTCGTACTCTCCGTTGTATGTGCAGTACTATCAGTCCCTATTTGGGCTACTACCCGAGAATCTAGATTTTTAGCAAAATCAATATTAGACGTGGCATGAGGCGGTGACGATAACTGAGAAGCCAAGTTGATATCCACGATATCGCCCTTAGGATTAATCACCCCGCTGGCATCGGCTAAAATCCCCTTAACAAACATACCGTTACTCTTATTATAAAAAGACATGTTAAAATCAAAATCAAAGCTACCAGCTCTGGAGTAATAAATATTATCTCCATTCCCTAGCATAAAGAAGCCTTCGCCTTCAATAGAAAGATCCGTATTCTTTCCGGTAGATTCAAAGCTGCCTGATGTATGAACAACATCTATCGAGGCTAAAGACATTCCTAACCCAACCTGAAGCGGATTAATACCGCCTCTCGTTGTTGTCGGTGATGAGGCTCCCCGTAAGGTTTGGCTTAACATATCCTGAAAAGCCACCCGACTTTTTTTGTATCCTACCGTATTAACATTAGCAATATTGTTGCCGATCACGTCCATCCTGGTCTGATGATTTTTCAAACCGGAAACGCCGGCAAATAATGAACGCATCATAATTCATGACCTCCTTTTTTCTTTTCCCGATCATAGCCAGGTTCCGTCGTTCCCCGGCTGAGGCTTCCTCCAAGAGGTCCGGCCCCAAAATTAATCTATTAAGTCTAATTGATTATGGCACTATCGATATTAGTAAAAACATTCCCTTTCCTACTATCACCATCAACAGCCGTAATCACCGTTTTGTTTTTAATACTAACCACAAACGCTAGATCATCCAACAACACTAGAGACTCTCTGGCCCCTTTTGTTTGCGCCTTTTCTACCGCCTCCTGTAATCTTAGCAGGTGTTTTTGCTCCAATTGAATATTTCTCGCTTCCAGCCTTTCCTGAGCATGTCGCGAAAACTTTAATTCTCCAATACCGGCTATTTCTCTCTGTAAAACTTCGTTAAATAAATTAGGCTTTGACGAAGTTGGCTCAGTATTTTTTCTAGGTTTATTAGTGCCTATGGGCTGAATTGGTTGTGGTATAATAAAAGGCTTCTCGACCAAACTAATCACCTACCTAACTGATGTGATTTCCGTAAAAGGCACTTCTTCTTCGCCAATCACGGCCACATAATGTCCCTGTACTTGCTTTATGGCCGATACGGTGCCTTCTCTTTCTTCTCCTTCACTGGTGAAGGCTACTTCCCGTCCCAGCAAGTTTAATCCCTGATTAAAACTATTAAGTGAAGATTGATGCAGCATTACTTCCAAAAGTGCGGAGATATTCTTGCTATAATTATTCTGAGCTTCGGCCAAAGTCAAAAGTCCCTCTTCAAAAGTCTTATTCAAATTCTGCATTTGCTCCAGACTAGACATTTGCGCCATTTGGGCTATAAATTCTTTATCCTCCATTGGATTCATGGCATCCTGGTAACGTAATTCCGTAATAAGCAACTTTAGAAACTCTTCTTTGCCCAGGGTTTTCTTTAGCACATTTTCCTGAGTCTCCGTAGTACCTTGTGTGTTCCCGGCCGCATTTACCTGCATCCTTTTTCCTCCTTTCTATACTATACTAAATAATCATAAGTTCCTGTTTGCAAACGACTGCTCTCGGTTGTTTGTTCAAAATCGCCATCAAAATAGCCACTCGTTTCTAAGCTCATCCTTCGGGAATTGTTCGTTCTGCCCTGCTGCCATGTCTGCTGTTCTTGATGCTGATAAGGGCTTTGATTTAATTGCTCCCCACCCAATTCTACATCCATTCGATCAAATCTAATCCCCTGTTCAGCAAACGATAGTCGTAAGCTATTCAAGCTACCTTCTAATAAATCCCTGGTTACCGGATAATGAGCTAGAATTTTTACAGATACAGTTCCTTCCACCGATGTCAATTTTACTACCAATTTACCTAATTCCTTAGGCTCCAGTTGAACAATCAACTCCTTACAGCCATCACTCCTTTTAAACGTCTTCAATTTCGAGATCACTAACTCTGGTAAATCTCTGGGCACATGTTCAGCTTTTAATTTTATTTCCGTTTCGCCAGTGTCAATTTTATCACCTGTATTTGCAAAAACGGTTTGCTGCCAAATTTCGTCTTCCTGTATTACTGTGGTGCTTTCCTGTTCAAACGAAGTATCTTTAATTCCCTTCTCCAAGTCACTAGCAAACTTCTCCTTGCCATCAATTCTTGTTTTCTCAAAGATTAAATCTTTAAACTTGTCCTCATCTTCAATTATTGCTTTTTTTAAAATTAGTTCTTCAAACTCACCTGCATCTTCACTTGCTGTTTGCTTAAAAAGCAGTTCTTCTTTCAGTAGTTTTGCCCCTTTTGAGCTGCTTTCTTCAGCGGGAAATGCTTTCTGTCGCTGTTCTGCCGCTTTTTCATCAGCAATCAAGGAATCTTTAACAGCGTTGAAACTTGTTATACCTACTCGTTGAGCTTTTTGGGGTAAGTTTTTTTCTGCTTCCTCTTGGTGAGATCCTTCCATGAGCAACTGCGCCCAATTACCAACTAGCCCTTCGCTTTTAAGCTGACCTTCTTCGCTCATCTCCTTTTCAATAAATTGTTGTTCTGGTAAAGGATTGATTGCTATGGCATCAAATAAGCCTAAAAGCCCAGAAAGCATCTCCTCGAATTCTTCCTTGCCCTTTTTTATTTGCTGATTTTTGTTTGTCTCGTTAGTTAGACATTTTTCAAGCATTAACGTACCAATATTTTCCGTCATCTCTTCACCTCCTTTCCTCTTTTTCTTTATATTTTATCACTAGCTCTTTTGGGCTAGCAATAATTGCGTAATTAAAGCAGCTCGCTGAGGATCCATTAAAGCAATAATTTTGCTTGACTGTTTTTTATCCAGCAGAGGTAAAATCATTAAGATGGTCTCATCATCAAGATTATCCATAATCTTAACCACAGCCTCAGGCTTCATTTCTCGATAATAATTAGCTAATTCTTGCGTATTTAAAGCTACCGTTTCTTGCGTGCCTTTATCCGCCTTTAATGTTGTTATTTCAGTCTGCAGCTCTGTAACCTGTTCCATTAATTTGGTTTTTTCTTCTTCTAAAACGGTGATTTTACTTGCAATTTCATTTTTTTCTTCTCTTAACTTTTTATTTTCTTCCTCAATAGGTGAATTTAGCAATTCCTCTGATGTTTCAACAGGCTTTTTTACTAAGCCTTCTAAAAAGGGGATTTTAGCAAAGGCCGGACTTAAATCAATAAAATCCGTCTGATGTGCGGCTATCGCCCCTATCCCCATCGTCACGATAATCGCCAGCAATATTAAGATGCTACTTTTTTTCATTGCTATCACTTTACCTTCTTTTAGAAGTTGTGGCTAACTCATCCTGGAAAATCTGTTCCTTTTTATCTAATTCTTCTCGATAACGCAAATACTGTTTTTCATGCAATTTATCCAGCATCTTTCTTTCCTTCATGGCTTGCACCAATTTTTGTTTAGCCGCTTCTAAATCCTGTTTTTTTTCTTGAACCGCCTCTTCCTGCAATTTTAACAGTTTATGTTGATAAGTCAGATAGTTTCTATATAATTTAACTTCATCAGCAGAAATAACCCCATTCAAGATCTGAGAAAAATCACTTTCTAATAAAACAATTTTGTATTTCATTTCTTTTTTTCGTTTAAGTGCTTGATTAAGCTGAGAAACACAATTCTCCACTTTTTCCAAACAAACCTTTTCTTTATGCTCACGTAATCGTTGCACCTTTGCCAATCGAAACTTAAACATAATTTATCTACTCGTTTCTCATGATCTCATTATAAATATTCCTTAATGCTTGAACCGTTTCCGGATACTGCCAATATTCATACACTTCTTGTTTTAAAAATTCATTTAACCTATGAATAAATTGTATTGCCAGATCAATTTGGGGATTATTTCCCTTCTGATAAGCTCCTATATCTATTAAATCTTTCGCTTCTTGATAAACCGCAATAATTTCCTTAATTTTATGAGCAGCCTGGAAATGTTCTTTATCCACAATATTAATCATCACACGACTGATGCTCTGCAAAACATCTATCGCCGGATAATAGCCACTGGCTGCCAACTGTCGAGAAAGAACAATATGCCCATCTAAAATTCCTCTTGCCGCATCAGCGATAGGTTCATTCATATCATCACCATCAACCAGCACAGTATATAATCCCGTAATACTCCCCTTTTCAGAGGTTCCTGTTCTTTCTAAAAGACGAGGCAGTAGCGCAAAAACAGAAGGCGTATAGCCCTTAGTGGCTGGCGGTTCTCCAATAGCCAGCCCGATTTCCCGTTGAGCCATGGCAAAGCGCGTCACCGAATCCATCATCAGAATAACCTTGGCGCCTTGATCTCGGAAATATTCTGCCACTGCAGTAGCCAAGAAAGCTGCTTTGAGCCTTATTAAGGCAGGTTGATCTGAGGAAGCAACAACCACAACAGACTTTTCAATTCCCTGTCCAAGATCGTTTTCCAAAAATTCCCGTACTTCCCGTCCCCGTTCCCCAATCAAGGCAATGACATTGACATCAGCACTACTGTTTCTAGCTATCATCCCTAAAAGAGTGCTCTTTCCCACCCCGCTTCCGGAAAAAATGCCCATTCTTTGCCCATTTCCACAGGTTAAAAGACTATCAATAGCCTTAATCCCTAGCGAAAGAGGCTCCTCTATCCTTTTCCTTTTTAAAGGGTGAGGTGGTTCTGTATATAGAGGATATTTACTCTCCCAAGCAAAATCCCCTTTTTCATCAATAGGTTCCCCTAGACCGTTAAGTACTCTGCCCATAATCCCAGGACCAACTTTGGCCTTAAGAGAATCTCCACTGGAGATAATCAAATTACCTGGAACAACACCTCGCATATTACCAAGAGGCATTAGTAAGGTTTTTTTTTCTTTAAACCCTACAACTTCAGCCGGAATAAACTCTTTTCCTTTTTGAATATAAACAAGTTCCCCTATTCCAGCCTTTGGTCCTTGAGCATGAATAATCAAACCAATAATTTCTGAAACATAACCCTTAAAGCGGAACGTCTTTGTTTGTCTAATTACATCCTTTAATCTATCAAAGTCCAGCATGTCCAATTTCATCCTTTAACGCTTGCTTGAGTAAAAGCATTTGTTCATCTATTTGTGCATCAATAAAACCATTTTCCGTTACGACAAGACAATCTCCCGGTTTAATTCCCGGATCCTGTTCAATCTTAACCTTACTTCTTTTCTTTTCTTGCATATTTTCATATGCTACATCTAAGTATGGTAAATGAATAGGATTAACTTTAAGCGTAATACTTTCAGCTTCAGCGGCTTCCTCCAAAACATTCTTGACAATTGTACAAATGACTTCCGGCTTAAATTCTATCGCCGCATTGAGCATTTTTTGCGAGATTTGCAACACCAGGTCTAAAATTTCTTCAACATGATTACCAATATAATTTTTCTTTAAATTTCCCAGTTCCGTAATTAATGTCTCAATTTGCATGGCACCTGCTTTGCTTTCTTCTTCCACATTTTTTGCCCCATCTTGATATCCCGCCTGTGATCCTTCTTCATAAGCGTTTTGCTTTATTTTTTCATACTCTGCTTGGCCTTTTACAATTAATTGCTCCGCCTTCCTTTCAGCTTGAAATATAATCGTCTCTGCCTTTTTCTGAGCTTCCGTAATCAGCTCATTGATTGTTTCTTTAGTTTCCAGATAAATTGCCGTGGCTGTTTCCTTGGTAAACTCTTCCTGAGGCTCGGCCTTAGCTATAATATCTGTTCTAAACGGAGCTGTTACGGTTTTAAATGTATTTTTACGTTCGAACCTTTCGGGGCCTTGGATGTACTCTTGCTTCACAAAACATGCTTTAATTATTTTAGACAATAATTTCATCTCCTCCCCCGCGAGAAATAACAATTTCCCCTGCCTCTTCCAAACGACGAATTGTATTAACAATTCTTTGTTGTGCTTCTTCAACATCTCTTAAACGAACAGGACCAAGGAAGGTTATTTCTTCTTCCAGCATTTCTCCGGCACGTTTTGACATATTCTTTTTAATTTTATTACCAACTTCCTCGCTGGAACCTTTCAAAGCCAAAGCCAGATCCTTACTTTCCACTTCACGCAGAACTAATTGGATACTGCGATCATCCATTGTAATAATATCTTCAAAGACAAACATTAATTTTTTAATTTCCTCAGATAATACCGGATCCTGTACCTCTAAAGTCTCTAAGATAACTTTTTCCGTAGACCGGTCTACTTTATTAAGAATTTGCACTATAGAATTAATCCCACCGGCACTAGTGTAATCCTGAGTGCCTAACGAGCTAATCTTTTTTTCCAAAGTATATTCAACTTCCCTAATTATCTCCGGCGATGTACTATCCATAATCGCAATCCGCCGAGCAATTTCCGCCTGACGATCATTAGGCAGCGAAGATAAAATAATAGCTGCCTGTTCCGCTTCCAAATAGGACATAATCAAGGCAATCGTCTGCGAATGTTCACCTTGAATAAAGTTTAATAATTGACTCGGATCAGTATTTCTCACAAAATCGAAAGGCTTTATCTGTAAATTTGAAGAGAGACGGCTAATAATACTTATCGCTTTTTCATTACCCAACGCTTTTTCTAAAACCTCTTTGGCATATTCTATGCCTCCTTGAGCCAAGTAATGAGAAGCCATATAAAGCTGCGTAAACTCCTCCGTAACGCTCTTAAATTGATCATTGTTAATGGTTCTAACATTAGCTATTTCCATCGTAAGCTGTTCAATTTCGTCTTCCGTCAAATGTTTCATTATTTGTGCTGATTTTTCAGGTCCCAGACTAATTATAAAAATAGATGCTTTTTGACGACCAGTTAGCTGTTGTTCCTTTCTCATTTTCCTCACCCCTACTCTTCCACTAACCAGGTCTTAACTACCTTAGCTACTTCTTCAGGATTTTTTTTAATCAGGTTATTAATTTGTGTTTGCATTGCTTTCTTCTCCAATGCCTCCGGAGATAAAGTCATTTCTACATTCTCGGAAGAATTAGTCATCGCAGCTACTTCCCGATGAGTTCCAGCGGAATAACGAGTGTTATTGGAAAGAGTCGTCCCAAAACGACGAACTATAAAAAAGAGCATCCCCAAAATCAAAAGAATACTAAGCGGCAAAAGAGCAAGTTTGAAAAGCTCCATCCTTCTTTGAAAGCCTTCTCTTTTAGCCAGAGCTTCTTCCATTTTTGCCGTATCTTCATTATTAAAAGGCATTCCCACTACAGAAATCTGGTCGCCCCTTTCCGCATCAACACCAGCAGCCATAGCCACAGCTTCTTTAATTTTATTTGTTTCTGCAGGAGTTAAATCACCATCAATAATAACTGACAAAGAAACTCTCATGATTTTACCCGGTGCTACTATTTTTGTTTCCGTAGTTTTACTAATATCATAATTACGAGCTTGTTCACTTAATTGATGTTCACTTTCGCCCGTTGTCCCTACACTACCATAACTGGATCCGCTCATATTAGCATCAGCAGGATTTCCACCAACAGGTTGAGAAGTCCCCTGGGAACTTTCTTCTTTAATCTGTTCACTACGAAGAACCGCATCGCCATATGTCTCCGAATATTTTTCCACCTTATCAAAATCCATCGCTACATTCGCCCTAACTACAGCCTTGCCCGCCCCTCTCGTTTTTTCCAGCATCGTTTGCAAAGATTGGGCGAAATCCTTTTCATACTGCTGTTTTAAAGTCAATTGACTAGCCGAAATTTTGGAGGTTTCCTGTGTAGAAGCGTCTGCAACATCTTCTGAAAGTAAATTTCCTTTTACATCCATTACGGTGACGTTTCCCGATTTTAATCCTTCCACGCCATGACTCACAAAAGACATGATTGATTTTACCTTTTCCGTGTCTAAACTGGCATACGGTTTCAGACGCAGCAAGACAGATGCGGTAGCATCTTTCTCATCTCTAATAAATAAAGAAGGTTGTGGTAAAGCAATATGTACATTAGCCGTTTCTACTTCATCCATTTCTTCTATTGTTCTAGTTAACTCTCCTTGCAGAGCAACAAGAAATCTTACTCTTTTATCAGTATCTGTTTCTCCAAATCTTGTTTGATTAAAAGATTCAAACCCTACAACTCCCTTTAAATTAACCTGATTCGCCATATCTAAGCGTAATTGATATTTGTCTTCGGCCCTAACCAAAATTGTTTTTCCCTCATCAACTAACTCATAAGGAACCTTTTGTTCCTTCAATTTAGTCGTCATCGCACTGGCGGTATCAGGACTCAACCCAGAATATAGAACTTCCATTTTAGGTCGTTGCGCAAATAAAACCCCTATTACCAGTACAAAGAAAAGAACAATTACAGCAGCAAAAGTCGCCTTTTGCCAGCCGGTAAATTTCTGCCAAATATTATTCGCTTGCTCACGAAATTGTGTCCAAATGCCCATCGTCTCACCTCAAGAAAGCAAATTAACTTTGTTCAGGAATTAAACCTGCATTCTCATTATTTCCTGATACGCATCAATTACTTTGTTTCTAATTTGCATTGTTAACTGTAATGCAAGAGTTGCTTTTTCCGTAGCTAAAATCACTTGATGGAGTTCAACATCATTACTACCACCAACAACAAAATTATGGGTAATCTGTTCCGCCTGAAGTTGAGCCGTATTTACCTTATTTAAGGCATCCTTTAAAACATCACCAAAACCTTGAGCTTGCTCTTGGGATTGGTTTATCTTTTTGCCAGGCTCAAGCGCCGCCGATAAGTATTCAATTCCCTTAATATCGTTAATATTCATCATTTACCACCTTAAGAACGTCCTATTTCTAGGGTTTTTAAAAACATACTTTTGGTAGAGTTCAACACAGTAACATTAGCCTCGTAAGAACGAGAGGCTGTAATAAGCTCTACCATCTCTTTCATCACATCCACATTAGAATATTCAACATACCCATCCGGTGAAGCATGAGGATGTTTAGGATCATAGACTCTTTTTAAAGGGGATTGGTCTTCGACAATCCCAGCTACTCTAACTCCACTATAAGGTGCCTGTCCATTAAGAGAATCCTGTAATACTTTTTGGAAACTTTCCTGCTTATTTTGAGGGGCTAAAAGGACAACCTGCCTACGGTAAGGGCCACCCTTCACCGAACGCGTTGAACTGGCGTTAGCAATGTTAGAGGAAATTACGTCCATTCTTAAACGCTCAGCGCTAAGACCCGAAGCACTTATGTTTAACGTTTTAAATAAATTCATTAATTAACGCCTCCCTTCAGAAATAGATTGTCGCAGTATCGAGAGCTGCGAAGATAAAAACTGGGCAAGACTGTTAAAATAAAGATTGTTTTCAGCCAAAGTGGCAAGTTCCATATCAACATCCACATTATTACCATCATTGCGCAAACTTGTTTCTGAAAAAGTAATAACCTTGGGAGCAGTTTTCGTTTCCACTGTCTTTAGATGTGCCATATTAGTCGTTTTTAATTGCAGCTCTGTCTCCAAAGCTACATCCAAAGTAGAACGAAAGCTTACATCACTTCGCTTATAACCAGGAGTATTAACATTAGATAAATTATTAGCAAGTACAGAATGCCGCAGAGCACTACCATTCATCGCTTTTTCCAGTTGATTTATTAAATTTGTTTTAATCATTAATCTCCCTCACAAAAATAAATAAAATTTGTCATGAACACTATTTACTAATTTCTAGTTGTTTTAACAAATCCCTTTTTATAATTAATCTTTTTTTGAGCTAAACCTTAATTATTGTTAATTTTATTACTAATTATATCAAAAATCTAATAATTATTTAAGATGAATAGATAGATTTTTAAAATAAAAGATTGTAGTCCCAGACTACAATCTTTTATTTTAATTTTATGTTTTAAAATTGAATCTAATATGCCCTTAGTTTTGAAAGTTCTTCTAACAAGTTTTCATTAAGAATACGAATATAAGTTCCTTTCATCCCCAATGATTTTGATTCAATAACGCCGGCACTTTCAAATTTTCTTAAAGCATTAACTATCACCGAACGGGTAATCCCCACACGGTCAGCAATTTTACTGGCAATTAATAAGCCTTCTTTACCCTTTAATTCAGCAAAAATATGTTCAATAGCCTCCAGCTCAGAGTAAGAAAGTGTCCCAATCGCCACCTGAACAGCAGCTTTACGTCTAGCCTCTTCTTCGATGCGTTCAGATTTAGAACGAAGAATTTCCATCCCTATTACCGTAGCTCCATATTCACCCAAAACTAAATCCTCATTAGCAAACTCGTTATCATATTTTACCAGCAATAGTGTTCCTTGCCTTTCACCGCCACCCATAATTGGCACAACCGTAGTAATTTTGTCGTCAAAGGTACAACTATTATCAGTACTAAAAATACATTCCTTTGACTCTTTACGGAGATTAGCATACGTCTGAGTTATCCGCATTAAATCTTCATTATAAGACTCTGGGAATCTTTCTGCTTTCATTACAATATCTGTGATCGTATTACAAACAAAACCATCCATAAATGCGTAGCCTAAAATTTTTCCCCTTCTACCCACAATATAAACATTACAATCAATCAGGTCACTTAATACCTTAGCAATCTCCGTAAACTCCACAGGGTGCCCTGCTGTTTTTTGCAAAAGTTTATTAACTGTACGGGTTTTTTCTAAAAGTGTTTTCATTAATTTCTTCCTCCTATTTAATATTACAAAATATATCGGCTTAAATCCTCATTTGAAACAATTAAATGTAATTTATCTTTAACATAATTATTATCTATGCTCATTTTTTTCTGTTTCATATCCGGTGCTTCAAAGAGGACATCCTCCAATAATTTTTCCACAATTGTATGAAGTCTTCTGGCGCCAATATTTTCTGTTTGACTGTTTACAGTATAAGCGATATTTGCAATTTCATCAATAGCATTTTCAGTAAATTCTAGCAAAACCCCCTCTGTTTTTAATAATTCTGTGTATTGTTTAATAAGTGAATTACGTGGTTTAATCAGAATTAGCTTAAAGTCCTGCTGAGTTAAGCTTTCTAATTCTACACGTATCGGAAAACGGCCTTGCAATTCAGGTATCAAATCCGAAGGTTTGCTTGTATGAAAAGCTCCTGCAGCAATAAACAGAATATAATCTGTTTTCACAGGTCCATGCTTTGTCATCACAGTTGACCCTTCAACAATCGGCAAAATATCTCTTTGTACACCTCCTCTAGAAATATCTGATGCAGAATTATCTTTACCTGTAATTTTATCAATTTCATCTATAAAGATAATCCCATTTTGCTCCGTACGCTTAATCGCCTTATTAATAACCTCCTCCATATCAATTAATTTTTGAGCTTCTATCTGTGTTAAGATTTTTCGTGCCTGCGATACTGTAACCTTCTTCTTTTTCTTTTTTTTCGGGAAAAAATTACCAAACATATCCTGAAAACTCATTCCTAATTCCTCTAGATTACTACCAACAAAAAAATCCATAGAAGAAGCAGAGGCATCTTCAACCTCAATTTCTATATATTCTTGCTCCAACTCACCTCTTAATAATTTTTCTTTTATACTTTCCCTTTTTTCAACAAAATTATTCTCTGTTTTTTCTGCTTGATCTTCAACAGAATTATTACCAAATAATACTTCGAAAGGGTTTTTCCCTACAGAATCAACTTTAGAATGAGGAGCGAGTAGCTGAACAAGTAAATCATCGGCTAATGCGGCTGCTCTCTCTTGAACTTCTGCAATTTTTTCCTGTTTGACCATCCTCACGGATAATTCCATTAAATCTCTCACCATAGATTCAACGTCTCTTCCTACATAGCCTACCTCCGTATATTTTGTTGCTTCCACTTTAATAAAAGGGGCTTTGGCCAACTTCGCTAATCTCCTCGCTATCTCTGTTTTACCTACACCTGTCGGCCCAATCATTAAGATGTTTTTGGGGATAACCTCATCACGTAAATCATCAGCTAACCTATTTCTTCTAAAACGGTTCCTCAAGGCAATCGCTACACTTTTCTTAGCCTTTTCCTGTCCTACAATATATTTATCAAGTTCGGCTACAATTTCCTTGGGAGTAAATCCAGCAGACATATTTTTACCCCTCTCTTCACATTTCCTCTATGGAAATATAATTATTCGTATACACACAAATTGCAGAAGCTATTTCCATCGCTGTTTTCACTATTTCTCCCGGCGAGCAATCGGTATGTTGCAAAAGAGCCTTAGCGGCTGCTAAGGCATAAGGTCCTCCTGAGCCAATCGCCGCTATGCCGTCATCAGGTTCAATCACTTCTCCCGTACCGGAAAGAATTAATAAATTGCTTTTATCAGCAACAACTAACATGGCCTCCAAATTTCTCAAAGCTCTATCGGTTCGCCATTCCTTGGCAAGTTCCACAGCTGCTCTAGGAAGATTACCATGGTGCTCTTCTAACTTTTTTTCAAACTTTTCAAAGAGAGTAAAAGCATCAGCCACCGAACCGGCAAAACCGGCTATTACTTGACCCTGATATAATCTTCTTACTTTTTTGGAATGATGCTTCATAATAATATTTTGACCCAAGGTAACCTGACCATCACCAGCCAAAGCTACTTTATCTCCTTTTTTTACCCCAATTATCGTCGTTCCACGAAACAAATTCCTTCACCTCTTTAAGCTCTAGGATGAGCCAAATGATAAACCTGCCGAAGCTTCGCTCTCGACACATGCGTATATATTTGTGTCGAAGATATTTTTTGATGACCTAATAATTCCTGAACGACCCTTAGATCAGCCCCATTATCCAAAAGATGAGTAGCAAAGCTATGACGAAATCCATGAGGCGACAGAATCTCCTTAGTCCCTGCCTGCTGACAATATTTTTGCACGAAGGTTCTTACTGAACGATCTGAAAGTCTTCCTCCCTTTTGATTAACAAAAAGGGCCTTTTCTTTTTTTACTGTCCATTTAGGTCGTGCTTTTTCTAAATATAACTTTAACGCTTTAATGGATTCTTTTCCAATTGGCACAATCCTTTCTCTACTTCCCTTGCCAATCACCCTGATATAACCATATGCTAAATCTAAATTTTCCAGATCCATTGAAGCCAATTCACTTACCCTAATTCCTGCCCCATATAATAACTCCATAATCGCTCTATCCCTAATTCCTGCCTCCGTGGATAGTAAAGGTTGTTGTAACACTCGTTCCATTTCCTGTTCATCCAAATACTTTGGTAATTTTTTAGGTATTTTAGGAGTCGAAAGAAGACCTAGGGGGTTTTGTTTAATTATCTCCTTTTTTAAAAGGTAACGATAAAAACTTTTTAATGACGCCATTCGTCGGGTAATCGTGTTTGGGGTAAGCTTCTTACGATTTAAATATGCCAAGTATTTTCGCACGAGATTATGTGTTATTTCAGCAACATCTAAAGATATTATATCATATCTTAATTCGTTTTCTAAATAATTAAAGAAATCATTCCAATCGCTATTATATGCCTTTATGGTCATCTTTGCCATGTTTTTTTCATTCTCTAAATAATAAAAAAAACTATCCACTAAAGATGTTAACAACATCCTATCACGTCCTAAATCTGACATTTCCATGACTTGATGGCTTTTAACGCCCTCTCCGCAATTAAATAATTCTTTTTTTCTTTATCTTTAATTTTCTCCGGCCATGGCGGTATCAACCCAAAAGTGATATTCATCGGTTGAAAGTTAGTCATCTCCGTATTAGTTATATAATGAAGCAGGGCACCTATTGCCGAATCCTCAGGAAGAACTAAGGGCCTCTGTCCACGAAAAAGACGCGTAGCATTAATTCCCGCAATCAATCCGGAAGCTGTTGATTCTACATATCCTTCCACACCGGAAAGCTGTCCGGCAATAAAAATCTGCGGGTATTCCTTTAACTGTGTAGTGGCCGTTAAAACCTGAGGTGAATTAATAAAAGTATTACGGTGCATCACCCCAAAACGGGCAAATTCAGCCTTTTCCAGTCCGGGAATCAGCCGAAATACTCTCTGCTGTTCACCCCATTTTAAATGTGTTTGAAATCCTACCATATTAAAAAGCGTTCCCGTACTATTATCCTGACGAAGCTGAACAACAGCATAGGGCTTCATTTTTTTCTTTTCATCAAAAAGTCCCACCGGCTTTAAAGGACCAAAAAGCAAAGTCTGTGGACCCCGTTGTGCCATAGTCTCAATCGGCATACAACCCTCAAAATACTTTTCCTTTTCGAAATAATTTAAGGGATGCGTTTCCGCCGTTATTAAAGCCTGATAAAACCGTTCATATTCCTCCCGTGTCATCGGACAGTTAAGATAATCCGCTGTCCCTTTATTGTAACGAGAAGCCCAAAAAACTCGCTCATAATCAATTGTTTCGCTATAAACAATGGGTGCTGCGGCATCATAAAAATAAAGATGTTTTTCACCGGTAAATTCCGCTAATTCTTTAACTAAATTATCGCTGGTTAAGGGTCCGGTGGCTACTACCGTTATTTCATTATTAGATAAAGAGGAAACCTCTTCACGAATTACCTCAATTAAAGGATGCTGCGCAATCTTTTCGGTAATCATCTCCGAAAAAGCAAGGCGGTCAACAGCCAAGGCACCTCCCGCCGGCAACCTTGTGCTGTCGGCACAAAACATAATCAACGAATTCAGCTGTCTCATCTCTTCTTTTAAAAGTCCTACGGCATTAGTTAAGTTACTAGCACGTAAAGAATTACTACAAACAAGCTCCGCAAAAAGGTGACTGTGATGAGCCGGTGTCATTTTCACTGGTCGCATTTCAAAAAGTTTTACTTTGATCCCACGCTGAACTATTTGCCAGGCAGCTTCACTCCCAGCCAATCCGGCGCCAATAACATTTATCTGCTTCAATTATTTTCCTCCTGTTAATTCAGGTGAGCTTTTTTCAACTTTTTCGGTGTACTTACAATTTTCTCCTGAACAAACATATTTAGTTCCCTCCTTTTGACTTTTCTTGGAAAGAAGAAGCTGGTTACATAAAGGACAATGCTTATTAACCGGTTCATCCCAGGTTACAAAATCGCATTGAGGATAATTACTACAGCCAAAAAATTTTCTTCCCTTTTTGGAACGACGAGCGACAATTTTTCCTTTCCCACATTTTGTACAGTCAATCCCGAGGTTTTCCAAAAGCGGCTTAGCATTCCGACATTCTGGAAAACCGGGGCAAGCTAAAAACTTACCATAACGTCCCCTCTTTATGACCATGTTGCGTCCACATTTTTCACAAATTTCCTCAGTAACTTCATCAGCTACTTCTATTTGACCAATTTCCTGTTCAGCAACTTTTAACTCTTCGTTAAAAGGTGCAAAAAATCGTCCTAAAATTTCCTTCCAATCATTTTGCCCGTCTTCAATGGAATCCAACGTATTCTCCATATTAGCCGTAAATTTTATATCAATAATCTCCGGGAAATATTTCTTTAATAATTCTATGACCAGACATCCCAATTCTGTAGGGGCATATTGTTTTTTTTCTTTAAGGACATATCCTCTGGAAACAATTGTATCCAAAATCGGAGCATAAGTACTGGGACGCCCTATTCCTTTTTCTTCCAAGGTTTTTATTAATGTCGCTTCAGTATAACGAGAGGGCGGTTGCGTAAAATGCTGTTTAGGTAATAATTTTTGTAATTTTACTTCTTCCTTTTCCTGTAATTCAGGAAGCATGCCCTCCTCTTCCTTTTCCTTGTCATCGCTTCCTTCAATATATATTTTAGTATACCCAGGGAAGGCGACCGTAGAACCCGTGGCTCTAAAGAGATAATCTTCGACCTGTAAATCAGCAATAGTTATATTGTTAACTGCCGCAGCCATTTGGGAAGCTAAAAACCGTAACCAAATTAATTTGTATAACTTATACTGATCATTTTTCAAATACCCTTTGATTGACTCAGGATTTTGCTTAATAGAAGTGGGTCTAATACACTCATGGGCATTTTGAATTTTCCCCTTACTTACATAACTTCGAGCTTTCTCCGGCAAATATTCCTTACCAAAAGTAGTTTTGATATACTGCTTAGTTTCGTTTTTCGCCTCTTCACTAATCCTCGTAGAATCAGTCCTCATATAAGTAATTAAACCCAAAGAACCCTCTTCTTTGCTTAATTCAAGTCCCTCATAAAGTTGTTGAGCAATCATCATCGTTTTTTTAGCAGTAAAATTCAGTTTTCGGTAAGCTTCCTGCTGTAAACTGCTCGTAATAAAAGGTGGTGCCGGATTCCTCTTCTGCTGCTTCTTTTTAATCTCCGTTACGACGAAAGGACTTTTCTGTATTTTTTTAATAATTTCCTGCACCTGATTTTCATTTTTTAATTCAGCTTTTTTTCCTTTGATTTTGATTAGGTTCGCTTCAAAACTAATCTTTTCTTTGCCTAATTTGGCCGTTAAGCTCCAATATTCTTCAGGTGTAAAATTATTTATTTCTTCTTCCCGATCACAAATCAAGCGAACAACTACCGACTGAACCCGCCCAGCGCTCAAACCTTTTTTTATTTTACGCCAAAGAAGAGGGCTCAATTTATATCCCACGATGCGATCCAATACCCGTCTCGCTTGCTGTGCATCAACTCTATTCTGATCAATCTGGCGCGGTTTTTTAACTGCTTCTATGATCGTATTCTTCGTTATTTCATTAAATTCCACGCGGCATTTTTTTTCCGGAGGCAACTTTAAAAACTCTTGCAAATGCCAGGCAATAGCCTCTCCTTCACGGTCAGGGTCAGTAGCAAGAAGAATCTCATCACTTTTTTGTGCTAGAGTTTTCAACTCCTGCAATAGTTCCCCCTTACCTCTGATCGTGATGTATTTCACCATGAAATTATTATCAACATCAACTCCAAATTGACTTTTGGGTAAATCACGGACATGCCCCATGGAGGCTCTTACCGTGTATTTTCTCCCCAAATATTTACCAATTGTTTTAGCCTTAGCCGGGGATTCAACCACAACCAAAATCTTAGTCACTTAATATCACCTCGAAAACTTTTTATGATTATACTCTTACATAATATTTTCCGGGAAGTTGCCTAATTAAACCTTTCAATTCTAATTCAAGCAAAATCCTTAAAACCTCTTCTGCCCTTTGCGGACTTTTTTCCAATAAGAAATCTAGATTTAAAGGTTCCCAGGAAATCCATTCGAGGATTACCTTTTCCTTTTCTCCAATATCTTTAATAATTTCTTTTTGCTTATTATATACATCGGTTTTATATTCATATCCCAATTCCTCTAAAATATCTTGAGCATAAATAACCAATTTCGCACCTTGTTGGATTAACCGTAAAGGGCCAATACTATTAGAGCTTGTCACCGCACCCGGTAAAGCAAAAACCTCCTTTCCTTGTTCCAAAGCCAAATCACACGTAATAAGCGACCCACTTCTAGCCTTAGCCTCCACCACAAAAACGCCTGAACTTATCCCACTAATAATTCTGTTTCTAATCGGAAAATGATAATTTAAAGGCTTCGTTTCCGGAGGATACTCACTAATCACCAATCCTTTTTCACAGATTCTATGAAAAAGCTTCATGTTTTCACGAGGATAAGGTACATCAAGCCCGGAGCCTAATACGGCAATAGTGCCGCCTTTTCCTTCTAAAGCTCCTTCATGGGCTGCCGCATCTATCCCACGTGCCATCCCACTCACTATCACCACTCCATTTTGACTTAATTCTGCAGCTAGCGAATGAGCCTGTTTCAAACCATAGAACGTTGCTAAACGCGAACCCACCATCGCAAGAGATTTTTTATGCAAAAGTGCTACCTCACCACAATAATAAAGAATACATGGAATATTAGAGATTTGCAATAAGGAAAGTGGATAATTCTTCTCCTTTCTTGTAATAATTTTTATTCCCTTTCGATAATATTCTTCTTCCAGCAGCTCCGGTACGATGGTTTTTTTAAAATTAACAAACTGTTCCCAATATTTTTTAGGCATCCCCATTTCAGGAGCAAAACTTGAAGACTGCCAAGCCGCTTCAAAAGATCCATAGTATTGAAAAATCTTTTCAAAATATCTATTTAAATTTATATTAAATATTTTATGAAAAGCCAGCATATACTTTCGTTCATTATGTAACCCCTCGCTTGCCATTTTTCCCCCTCCCTCCCTAATGTATTTTCGTGAAATATCACTAAATTCCTTCTTGGAAAAAATCTAAAAGTTCTCCAAAAGCTAACTGCTAAATAAGAAAAGAGATAGTATCCTCTGCTATCTCTTAAGCTTTTATTTGAACATCGCTAATTAGTTCGCCCGGTTTGACCACCATCCCTTTTAAACCTTTTTCTCGTAATTTTTCTACATATAAATAAGGATTTTGGGCTATAATGGGAAAGGTATCATAATGCATCGGAATAGTCACTTTAGCCTGTAACATCACAGCTGCCTCTAGCGCATCCTCCGGCCCCATCACAAAATTATCACCGATCGGAAGCAAGGCATAGTCTAATTGATGTCTATCCCCTATTAACTGCATATCACCAAAGAGTCCAGTATCTCCGGCATGATAAATTGTTTTACCTTGTATCTCAATAATAAAGCCGCAAGGTACCCCCGTATAAATAATATTAGTACCATTAATCACGGCAGAACTATGCCACGCAGGCATCATTTTAAGCCTGCCAAAAGAGAATTGTCTTGCACCACCAATATGCATAGGAGCTACTCTAGCTCCTTGACTTTGGCAATAGTATGCCAATTCATTAGGAGCGATGATTATCGCCTTTGTTCTTTTCGCAATAGCTAAAGCGTCACCAAGATGATCACTATGCCCATGCGTAACTAAAATATGAGTTGCCCTGACCTCATTTTCCCGAATATCGGCAAGAGGATTATCATTAAGAAACGGATCAATGATCAAATCAGATGTCCCATCACCAATACTAAAACAAGCATGCCCATGATAAACAAAATTTATCATATTTTACCACCCCTTATTTTTTCATTATAACGGGTTAAAGAAAATACGTCAAATTTATGTTGCGAGCTGCTATTTTACCTTTTTTCACTCAAACTCCGCCTTGATTTCCCTGATTTTTCCCAGCCATTCATTAAAAATTGTTGCTTTTCTTTGTTGCTTCTCTTTTTTAATTAACTCTTCCAATAAAATAAGTTGTTTCGTAGACATTCGCTTCATCTCTTGATGGATTGAAGCCATGACTTCATCCTCAATAATAATATGTAACATAAATAATCCTGTTCTCCCTTCCCCCTATAAAAAAATTAGTTTAGCTGTCTATATTTAATTCTTTAAATCTCTTTTTTATCCTTTAAGTAATTTCTAACAAAAATAATAAGAGACAGTTAGAAATCTAACTGTCTCTTATTATTTTTTACTATGTTTTTGGTTTTATTGATTATATAACTTTGTTGTAACATTTCCCTGAGCACCAATTCCTGCCTGTTGTCCTATCTGACCAAGACTAGAAGATCCTTTCCCTAACTGTTCTCTTGAGGCTTGATACACATCGGGCCCCATGGTAGAAATATCAGAAAGGGATGATTCTGTTCCCATCATCTGCCCTGTTTGTCCTGTTTGCCCCATTTGTCCTACTCCCGAATAACCTTGTCCACCCATATGCTGCATTACATTCTGGTATGTATCTGGGCCCATTGTCGCTGGATTAAAGAGTGAACTGGGGTTTTGTTGAAACTGAGGAGAAGTCTCTATTACGGTAGAATAGCTTTGACCATAACCCGGGTTTTGTGAGATCCCGGTGAAGGATTGCTGCCGTGTCGTGCCGACAGAGATGTTTTGCAAACTTGTCATGCTCTCCTGACACAATTGTTGAATCTTGTTCATCTGTTGAGAAGCAAAAGCCTCATCCTGAGCTAGCTGCATTAAGCGTTGACGATTGTTTTCTTCTGACTGACGGAGTTGACTAGCCATTTGACTTACGCTATTAATTCTTTGTTGTACCTGCTGAATCTGCTGATGAAACATAAATCAACCTCCTTAAATTATCTTCAAAACTAGCTTTACCCCATAAACAACCATTATTCATGGTATTTTATGGAATTGACGCAAAAAGATTGCCTTTACTTAGTGTTGACACAGTGTCTCTTATCTTTTATAATAAATAACGTGACATACAGGGGTATAGCTCAATTGGTAGAGTAGCGGACTCCAAATCCGTTGGTTGAGGGTTCAAGTCCTTCTGCCCCTGCCAGATAAAAAATCAAGACCCGCAAGAAATTGCGAGTCTTTTTGTGTTTATCCGATTACTTTTACTTTTCCTGTTCCTTTTCCTTAGCCGCATTTTCAATAATCTCTTTAGCAGTTTGCTGTGGCACATCTTCATACTGAGTAAATTGCATACTGAAATTACCACGGCCCTGCGTAATCGACTTCAAATCAATCGCATAACGATACATTTCCGACAGGGGGGCGAGCGCTTTTACTACTTGCCATTTTCCTTGAGGCTCCATTCCCAAAATACGACCTCTTTTTCCGTTTAAATCACTAATAATATCCCCCATAAACTGTTCCGGAACATGAACCTCTACCTCCATAATGGGTTCCATCAAAACGGGATTAGCTTTTTCTACACCCTTTTTAAAACACATACTCGCGGCGATTTTAAAAGACATCTCCGAAGAGTCGACGTCATGATAAGAACCATCAAAAAGCGTAACTTTAACATTTGTCACAGGATAGCCGGCCAAAATCCCTTCCGCCATCGCTTCACGAACACCTTTTTCCACAGCCGGATGATAGTTTTTAGGCACTGCTCCACCGAAAATAGTTTCCGTAAATTCAAAATCGCCATCAGGATAAGGTTCAAAACGCAGCTTGACATGACCATATTGTCCATGCCCACCTGACTGTTTCTTATGTTTGTATTCGTATTCGGCCGTACCTCTGATGGTTTCCCTATAAGGCACACGAGGAGTATGTGTCGAAACTTCTACTCCGAACTTTTTCAACATCCTTTCCATAATGAT
The DNA here is from genome assembly GCA_002407935.1 of Peptococcaceae bacterium UBA5356. Classification (GTDB taxonomy): domain Bacteria; phylum Bacillota; class Peptococcia; order DRI-13; family DTU073; genus UBA5356. Next base: position 16,990 of record DHPU01000046.1, on the reverse strand, counting down.
ATCCAAATGAGTTTCTCCCATGCCTGTAAGAATTGTTTCTTTAGTTTCCGTGTTTTTTTCTACGCGCAAAGTAGGATCTTCTTCCACTAATCTAACAAGAGCATTACCTACTTTATCTTCGTCATTACGTGATTTGGCCTTTACCGCCACCGAAAAAGTAGGGGAAGGAAAACTTACTCCTTCCAGAAGAGCAGTTTTATCCTTTATTCCTAAGGTATCACCTGTCGTTGTATCAGCTAATTTCGCAATACAAACAAGATCCCCAGTCTGAGCCTCGCTCACTGTATCTTGATTTTTTCCACGCATCACCAAAAGCGAGCCAAATCTTTCCTCTTTTTGTTTATTCACATTATAAATAGTAGAATCACTCTTCAAAACCCCGCTAATTACCCTCACAAAACTTAATTTTCCAACAAAGGGGTCGGCCATAGTTTTAAAAACAATCGCCGCCAGCGCATCCTTATTCAAATCCAGTTCCTTTTTTTCTGAAGCATTAACCGGAGATGGTAATGATTCAATTAGGGCATCCATCAGAGGTTGAATGCCAATATTCTTACCGGCAGAGCCACAAAAAACCGGAACTACTTTAGCATTCAAAATCCCCTGGCGAAGTCCTGTGCCAATCTCCTCGTTATTCAGCGGCTCACCATCCAAGTATTTCATTAAAAGCTCGTCATCACCCTCGGCAGCAGCCTCCATTAAAGGTTCCCTGTATTTTTCTACCTGAGCTTGTAAATCCCCAGGAATAGGTATTTCACTAACTTTATTCCCCTCAAACTGATAAGCCTTTTGTTTCAGAATATCCACTACTCCTGAAAATTTATCTTCAGCACCAATCGGCAACATTACGGGAACAACCGGTGTTCCAAAACGTTCTTTAAGATGCTCCAAAACCTTATAGTAATTAGCATTTTCCCGATCAAGTTTATTAACAAAAATAATTCTCGGTTTACAGGCTTCTTCTGCTGCTTCCCAATGAACTTCCGTTTGAACTTCTACGCCAGCCACTCCATCTACAACCAGAATGACGCTATCAACTGCTCTCATGGTGCTTCTAACTTCACCAATAAAATCAGCATATCCGGGAGTATCTAGAATATTTATTTTATACTCTTTCCACTCCACCGGAGCAAGCGTAGTACTAACTGTTACTTTTCTTTTGATTTCCTCCGGCAAATAATCTGTAACTGTTGTCCCCTCATCAACTTTTCCCAAACGTGTTGTATGTCCCGCATTAAAGAGAAGGGCTTCGGTGAGGGAAGTTTTTCCTGCACCTCCATGGGCTAAAATACCAACATTTCTGATTTTCTTACTAGTATATACCCGCAAAATAAGCTCCTCCTTTGGAAAATTAATTTATTTTACTTACCATCTAAGTAAGTATTATAGCCAAACTTATTTACGTATACCTTATTTAATATTAATCATAAATTGAAAAAATCCTTCTTTTTTCTTTAACTCTCACATAGTTATTTCTAAACATAACCGTGGGAGGAGCAAAATGCCTAAACAATCTTTTCTAAAAGGAGCCTTCATTCTGCTTTTAGCCAGTATCCTAGTTAAATTTATGGGCTTCATTTATCAAATATTCATCATCCGCCTTATTACCCCTGAAGGTATAGGCATTTTCAACATGATCTTTCCTTTATATATTACGATCCTTGTTCTTACTACAGCCGGGCTTCCCCCAGCAATAGCCAAATTAACGGCTGAAGAAATTGCCGCTGGCAAAATCTCCAATACTGAAATAATTTTGGGAACCGCAATCTCCATGTTGCTCCTCATTTCTGCCTCTCTGTCCTTTTTCTTTATTCTTTTAGCCCCCACCCTCATTAAAACCTTATATGCCGACCCCAGAGTACTACCGGCGTTTCTTTTTTTACTGCCTACCCTGCTCTTTGTGGCCATCTCCTCAGCCATTAAAGGTTTTTTTCAAGGATTACAAGATATGCGTCCTACCGCAATTAACCAGCTCATTGAACAAATTGTTCGCATTAGCAGCGGCTTTCTACTCGTTTATTTTCTTCAGCCGTATGGTCTAACCTGGTCTGCTGTCGGCCTTTCTTTAGCGATCCTTTTCAGTGAACTAAGCGGATTAATCTATTTAATTACCCTTTATAAAAAGCTCTTTTCAGCACCACTTTTTCGCAAGCCATCCCTTGCCATGCTTAAACGTCTTTTTGCCTTCGGTATTCCTATCACAATCACCCGAATTGTCTCTAGCTCTGTAACAGCGATCGAAGCAAGTTTAATTCCTCAACAAATAAAAAAAGCCGGCTTTTCTCTTTCCCAGGCCACCTCTTTTTATGGCGAACTAACGGGGGTTGCCTTTACTGTCCTTACTATTCCTTCAACCCTTACTTATTCACTGGCTACCTCTCTCGTCCCCGCCATTTCTGAAGCAGAAAGCAAAAAACAAAATCAACTACTTTGTCAACGTACCTCGGAAGCCATTGGCATTACCCTTATTGCCGGCGTGCCCTGCGGACTCATTCTTTTTTGCTGGGGACCGCTCATCACACAACTCCTTTTTAAGGTAACCCAGGCTGGTGAATTATTAAAAGTTCTAGCCTTGGGCAGCGTCTTCCTTTACTTACTGCAAACTACAGTTGGGATCCTGCAAGGACTTGGGTATGTCAAAACAATCTTTTTGACAACACTGGTGGGTAGTAGTATTAAGCTTTCCGGCATCTACTTTTTAGGAGCACACCCCCTCTTCGGTTCCTCCCGCATTGCCTTAAGTTATGCCGCTAGTTATTTAGTCGTCTCCCTGCTGAATCTCTCCATTATTAAAAAGAAAACCGGGCTATCCTTACAACAAGGCTTCTTTTTACGCCTTATTCTTGCTGGTTTGCTCTTAAGCTATACCTTAATTAGCCTTTCTCCCTTTGTCTCCCAAAGCATTTTTCTTTTAATCCTCCTGACTTTTACTCTAGCAATCCTTTTCTTTTTAATCCTTTACCTAAGTGGCGATCAATACGTCAACTTAATCTTAAAACATCTTTTCCGTACTCTAAAAAAATATTAAAAAAGGCCTGACAAAGCAAGCCTTCTAAAGTTTTAAGCCTTCTAATCCCCACTCTTTAATCTCTTTAATAATTTGATAATTAGTCAAATCAAACTGGAGTGGAGTTACAGAAACAAAATTATTCTCCACCGCCGGCGCATCAAGATCAGCATTTTTCTCCTGCGTAGGAAGTAGTTTGCCAATTGACCAATAATAGGGGTTTCCCCTTGGATCAAGCCGTTTTTCAAAGCGGTTTTCATATTCCCGCGCTCCTAATCCGGTGATTTTTATTCCCTTGATTTCCTCCCTTGGGACAGGCGGTATATTAACATTTAATAAAGTTCCGGGAGGAAGAACCCTTTCCTGCCTAATTATCTCTTTAACCAACGTTAATGTAATTTCAGCTGCAACACTATAATCTTCATAATCCCAGGAAGCCAAAGAAACAGCGATAGAAGGTACCCCTATAATAACTCCTTCTATGGCAGCAGATACCGTTCCCGAATAAAGTACATCCGTTCCCATATTGGGTCCATTATTAATTCCGGAAACAACCAAACCACACTCATGCTGCAGCAACTCTTGTAATCCCAACTTAACACAATCGGCCGGCGTACCATTAACCCCCCAGACCTGACTTAACCCCTCTACTTTTAATTCACTAACCCGAATAGGATCCCTGATGGTGATCCCATGTCCAACTGCACTTTTTTCCTCCAAAGGGGCCACAAGAACAACATTACCTACCTCCATCATCTTCCGAGCTAAAGCCTGTACCCCAGGAGCCGAAACCCCATCATCATTAGTCACAAGTATATACATAGTTTCCTCCAATTTTTTAGATATTTATCTTGCTAAATCCTTTGCCTACCTTCCGTGGATTAAGGCAAGTGCTTCAGCTCTGGTAGCCTCCTTGGAACGAAAAATACCACGCACCGCAGAAGTAAGCGTTTTACTGCCCGGTTTATTGACACCACGAATAGTCATACACAGATGTTCTGCTTCAATAACCACCAGCACCCCCAGCGGATTTAAAACTCTCATAATCGAATCAGCAATTTGCGAAGTTAACCGTTCCTGAAGCTGAGGTCTCCTTGCGTATATTTCTACTACTCTCGCCAGTTTAGAAAGTCCTGTGACTTTCCCTTTACGAGGTATGTAAGCTACATGGGCCTTGCCAAAAAAAGGCAAGATGTGATGTTCACAAAAGGAATAGAAAGGAATATCCTTGACTAAAACCATTTCTTCATGCTCTTCATTAAAACAGACAAATAATTCGGCATCCGGCTCTTGATTCATCCCCGCAAAAATCTCTTCACACATTTTGGCGACCCTTGCCGGTGTCCCCCTTAACCCTTCTCTTGAAGTATCTTCACCAATCGCCTCCAGCAACATTTTTACAGCATCTTGTATTTTCTTTTGATCCATTTCCTCCCTCTTTCTCTCACTCTATTCTACATCACTTCAGTAAGTCTATTCTAACCTAATGACCTGATGATGGCAATCCACCTTCCCCCATTAATTTATATTCATAATTCAGCAACAGAGACATATTGTTAAAATAGAAATTACTGGGGGTGATTAAAAAATGGTTGAAAAAATAACCTCATCTGAAGGGTTTCAGACATCCTTTGCCCTTAAAGGGCTTCTTTGGGCTATTCTCATCACTATCATTTTAGGTATTATCTCCGCACTGCTTCTGCAATACACATCCCTTTCTGAAAGTCTCTTATCCGGATTTTCTTCTTTTGTTTTTTTCATCAGTATGTTCAGCGGTTCCATAATTGCCGCCCATTCTGCCCAGGGGAAAGGACTATTGTACGGTACCGCCGTAAGCCTTTCCTACTTTATCCTCACCCTTTTAGGCGGGCTGATCCTTGATTCATCCCTACTAACCTTTACCTTCATCTTGAAAAGATGCGGCCTTACAGCCTGCTCCGGTCTTTTGGGCGGAATTATCGGGATAGGGCTAGTAACAAAATAACAAAGAAAAAACTGCCCAGACCAAAAGGAGCTATTGCTACAAATTAATTCTTTGTGCAATAACTCCTTTCCTCATTTTTATCTTGTCTTAACCCTTTTACTTCTCCTTTTTTTTGAACAGTCTGGTTATAAACCGGGGTAGAGGAATAAAAAATAAGGCTTTAATCTCTTTCATCATCCGTCACCCTTCCTTTCTTCCTCCATTTTATTATTCTCAACCTGAAAGGTGACTGTTTCCTTGCAAATAAATCAGAAAGAAAATAAACATCGTCATAACTAAAGCTATTTTCCCTATCTGCAAAGAAAAAAATTTTTCCCTGGTAATTAAGTAACACACCACTACGGCTGTAAAAGGGATCTGAAAAAAGGCCTTGTTTACGCCCAAGAGTATCCCTGCTAACGCACACCAAAAAGTAAAGTCACCTTTTTTCAGACTATAAATAGCCAGCATATTCCCAAGAAGATATCCGCCCGCCGGAAAATACCAAACAGTCAGGGAATTTTTTAAAAGCAAACCCCAACCCCAACTCTTTACAAAGGCTAGTATTACAAAAAACAAATAAATAAAAAATCCCCGCTGGTAGTGTAAAACGAGCCATCCTTCATGAGTATAGCCCAAATTACTACACAACCTGTCCAAGGATTTTGCTTCATTTAAAAAATAGCCGGCACTAAAGGCCAAAAGAGACACAAAAATCATAAGCTTTCACTCCTTGTCCACTACACTACCATTTATATGCGGGACAAGAAGCAATATTCCAGCTGCTTAATTAATACTTAGGTATTTTGAATTTACTTACCATTAAATAAGAAAGAAAAATTGTTGCTATGGGATAAAAATACAACGGTAACCTATTAGCTAAAAGCACAAAAATGGCCATTAAGGGACCTGCAAAGGTAATCGGAACCCCTACAAAATGTGTTTTGATATTTAAAACATTAAACCTAGCCAACCTGATTGCGCCGCATAAAGCAAAGATAATCGCCAAAGATAAGCCCCAATATCCTAATTGGTTCATGACACTGGCATAAGTTAAAAGTGCCGGAGCCACACCGAAAGAAACTAAATCTGAAAGTGAATCTAATTCTTTCCCAAAATCTGAGGAAACTTTAAATCTTCTCGCCAAGCGTCCATCCATGCCATCCATCACCATGGCCAATAAAATAGCTACCGCCGATTCTCTATAATGCCCTTCCAAAGTAAAGCACAAAGAGACAACACCCAAAACCAAATTAGATAAAGTAACTATATTGGGTATTAATCGTTTATTCATTTTGTAACCTCCCAATTATTGTTTCTCCGCCACGAACTTTTTGCCCCTTTTTAACTAAAACTTCTGAACCCAGAGGCAAATATAACTCCGTACACGAACCAAATTTAATCATGCCAAATAATTCACCCTGCGCTAGTTTTTCCCCTTCTTTCACCCAGCAAGCAATTCTGCGCGCAATAAAACCAGTAATCTGCACAACAAGGATAGACACAGCGGGATTCTTTTCCCATCTTATCCCCACATAATTACGTTCATTTAAATGAGAAGCATGTGATTTAAAGGCCGGTAAAAACTTTCCCTGCCGATAATAAAGATAGTCAATCACTCCCGTAATAGGTGTCCGATTAACATGGACATTGAAAATATTCAAGAAGATACTGACTTTAATGGCCGAGCCATGCAGATAGTTTTCTTCTACAACCTCTTCCACCGCCATGACAACTCCGTCTGCTGGAGAAACAACCTCCTCAGGCTGGGCACTTATCCTCCTAAGAGGATTACGAAAAAAGTATAAAGTAAATAAGGCCAATATTCCCGGAAGTAAGGCCGCCCTTACCCCTCCCCAAAGAGCTGCAGCTGTTGTAATAATTAGGAACACAATAAGCATCGGTAAAACATCAGCTACAATAAGTCCTTTACGTCTGTCCACCTCATTTTTCCCTCCTAACCTCTAAAGGTGTACTATCCTATTTTATCATTTTATGAACGTTTAAACCATTCCTTAATACTTGCAACAACTTTTTCTGTATTCCCGGAAAGATACTTCTGTTGCGGTAAGGAATTAAGAAAAACCTTACCATAACTTTTCCTTAAAAGACGATTGTCTAAAACAGCCACCACTCCACAATCATTAATTGTCCTGATAAGCCTACCATATCCCTGCCGAAATCTCAAGACTGCCTGCGGTAAACTATAATGATAAAAACCGTCTTTTCCTTCCTTCCGCATCGCCTCAATCCTTGCTTCCACCAAAGGTAGATTCGGCGGCCAAAAAGGCAGTCTAATCATGACTACGGAAGTAAGGAAGGCCCCCGGTAAATCAATTCCTTCCCAAAACGTATTAGCACCAAAAACAATCGCCGCCGGATTATTTTTTAATTCTGCCAGCAAAGTCGTACGACGGCCGTTAATCCCATCGGCATAAATTTCCCAACCCTTTTCCTGGAGAGGGCTTTTTAAATCGGTATACATGCTTTGCAATTGTTTATGGGAAGTAAAAAGCACCAGCGTTCTCCCCCCAGTTGCCTGAAGAATGGCATAAAGAGCTTCCTTTAAAGCTAGATTATACGCTTTTTCACTGGTACGCGATGGATCGGGGAGACTGTCGTCGATGGCCAGTAAAGATTGCTCATCATAAAGAAAGGGAGAAGGAATTTTCAATGTATCTACCAGTTCTTCCGGCAACCCCAACTGTTCACTTAAAAAATGAAAATCTTCTGCTACACTTAACGTCGCAGAGGTTAAGACCGTTGTTGTTTTAGTGGCAAAAAGCTGTTCCCGAAAAAGTTCAGCAATATTAACCGGAGTAATATGTAACTGGAGTTCTTTCCTTTTGCTCTGTAATTCCAGCCAATAAACAGACGTTTCTTCCAAAGTATGAAAGAACGTTTGGACAAGATCCAGATCCTCCTTAATTTCACCCATATAGGTCCGTAAATCTTTTAAAGAATTTTCCCAGTCAATTTCTGAACAATCCTCCGACAGCCTATTATATAAGCGAGCTAAATTAGCTAATAAATCTTCGCCCTGCCCAAAAAGATTATCAAAAAGCAGCTTCAGATTTTCCCACCACTTCTCCCGCTGTATTGCTTCATTAACTCTAATTGTTTCACTTTGCTGTTGTTGCGCAAGGAATTGCGCAATTTCTTCAATCCCTTGCGTAATTGTCTGACTGCACCCTTCCGCCCCATTAATTAAGTCCTTTACCTCAGAAAAAATTTCTTTGGCTAATCCGCTGTAATTTTTCCATATATATAAAAGCCCCGGCTTTCTAAACCCCTCCTTCTTTTTTAAAAGCTGATTAATTCTTTTCTGAAAATCCCCCAAAGAAAAGGAGTTCGTAAACTGTTTAGTTCCTTCCTCTTCCAAATGATGTGCTTCATCTACAATCAGGTAATTATAATTTGGAAGAAGAGAAATCCCTATTTTTACATCCGAAAGTAGCAGAGAATGATTAACAATGATTAAATCCGCCTCTTGCGCTTTCTCTCTGGCTTTTTGATAGAAACATTCCGCAGAAAAAGGACAAGCTGAGCCCAAACAACTTTCGCGCGTAGAAACCAGTTGCGAAAAGATTTCCGCTTCCCAGCCGCGTAAAGTTAGCGTATCCCGATCACCAATCTGCTCTTGATCCAGCCAATAAGCCAAACGTGCCATCAACACTTTTTCCGCCCACGTCAAGCTAGAAAAACTATCCTTTACTGCTTTCCATCTATTCAGACAAAAATAGTTGCTTCTACCCTTCAGGACTGCTGCTTTGAAAGTAAACGGAAGATATCGCTGTAAAAACCCGATATCATTATGCCAAAGCTGTTCCTGTAAAGCAATTGTATACGTAGCCACAACTACTTTCTCCTGCTGAGAAACAGCCCAAGCTAAAGCGGGTACCAGATAAGCCAATGATTTTCCTACACCCGTTCCTGCTTCCACAAGCAGATAACGCTCTTGACTAAAAGCTTTAGCCACGGCTTTCATCATCTTAATTTGTTCCGGTCGTTCTTGATAAGTGGACAATCCTTTGGCAATTGAACCTCCCGGCATAAACATTTTGCCTAATTCTTCTGGTGACCAGGTAAGTACTGCTCCGCCGGTATTAGCCTTATCTCCCTCTTCTTTTTCTCGTCTTCGTTTATTAATGGGCTGAGTAAAATTATATGTTTTAATCTTTTCCTTGAGAATTTGTTGAAAAAATAAAGCAAGCCCTTTTTCCTCATCCTGCAAAAAATAATAAATATTTTGTACTTCCTGTAAAGATAACTGAGTAGCGCGCTCTAACAGATAAAAGAACAGCTTTTCCAGAGCCTCCGTATCCGCAGAAGCACGATGATTCGGACAAGTTTCTAAAGAAAAATTTCTAATTAAATAACGCAGACTATATGAAGGTAAATTGGGGAAAAGCACTTTGGTAAGTTCAATCGTATCTATCCATTTATTGGTCAAAGGCTCACCCAACATCTCTTGCAAAAAGCCCAAATCAAAAGGAGCATTATGAGCTACAATAACTTTCCCTTCCAACAATATTTTTACTTTACTTATCAGCTCCTCCGCTTTCGGTGCTTTCTCCAACATCACATCATTTATTCCAGTAAGTAAAGTAATTTGTGTTGGGACAGAGACCCTAGGTTTAACCAGGGTCTCAAACACTTCTTTTGAGCCATCACGCCGACAAATTATCGCCGCTATTTCAATTACTTGATCTTGAAGGTGATTTAGTCCTGTTGTCTCCAGATCAAGGAAAGCCCATTCAAAATTCATCATCTTTTCACCTACAAATTTTCATCTCCAAATTTTCACTTACAGAGACCAAGCGTTTAAATAGCTTTGCTGTTCATCTGTAAGTTGATCAATTGCACAGGCCAAAGCTTCCAGCCGTAAGCAGGCCACCTGACAATCAAGTTCCTCGGGAACAGCAAGCACCCCAGCCTGAAGCTTCCCGGTATTTTTGACAAGATAAGCCAGTGATAAAGCTTGCAGTGCAAAAGACAGATCCATAATTTCTGCGGGATGTCCGTTACCCGCAGCCAGATTTACCAAACGGCCTTCTCCCAATAAAAATAATTTGCGCCCATCAAACAACACAAACTCCTCGATATTGGGCTTAATAACCCGTCGGGCTTTCGCCAGCTTCTGTAGATCAGGCTTACATATTTCTACATCAAAATGTCCGGCATTGGCTAAAAGGACCCCGTCAGTCATCAACTGAAAATGCTCCTGCCGGATGACATTTTTATTACCGGTTACGGTAATAAAAACTTGTCCTAAAGCTGCAGCTTCCCGCATCGGCATTACCTCAAAACCATCCAAAAGAGCCTCATTAGCCCTAACAGGATCCACTTCTGTGACAATAACCTTTGCCCCCAACCCTTTGGCTCTCATGGCTACCCCTTTGCCGCACCAGCCATATCCGGCTACAACCACCCATTTACCTGCTACGAGTAAATTAGTGGTGCCATTAATTCCATCCCAGACCGACTGACCAGTCCCATAACGATTATCAAAAAGATGTTTCATTAAGGCATCATTCACTGAAATAACAGGTATCTGTAAAACCCCGGCTTTTTCCATAGCCCGCAGCCGCATAATACCCGTTGTTGTTTCTTCACACCCTCCCAATATTACAGGAAGTAACTGAGGATATTCACGATGTAAAAGGGAAATTAAATCCCCTCCATCATCAATAATTAAATCAGGTTTTAAATCCAGCACCCGGCGATGATGTCGCTGATATTCTTCCTGTGTCGCTCCATGCCTGGCAAAAGCCCTGATGCCCTGTTTTACCAGTGCCGCAACAACATCATCCTGCGTAGATAACGGATTAGAAGCAACTACCGTAACATCTGCACCTCCATCCTGTAAAACAAGCGCCAGATAAGCGGTTTTGGCTTCTAAATGTAAACAAACCGCAATTTTTTTCCCGGCAAAAGGTTTTTCCTGCCTAAATCCTTGGGCGATTTTCTTTAAAACCGGCATGAAATTCTGTACCCAACTAATTTTTTCTTGGCCTTGGGGCGCAAGGTCAAGATTACTAATACAAGAAGCTGCTTGCTTGTCAACCATTAATCAGTACCTCCATTCACTTCTCTATTTTAGCAAACTTGCTCCCTTATTTCTATGGACATTTTACATAAGAAAAAATACATTGGCACTAAAATTTTTTTGACTTTTTCCCCTTTATGCTCTATAATAAAGTTTGCTGTCTACTTTAAACGCCCGTAGCTCAGTGGATAGAGCACTGGCCTCCGGAGCCAGGTGCGTAGGTTCGATTCCTATCGGGCGTGCCATTAAAACAAGCATACTCCTGCATATTGCAGGAGTTTTTTTTATCATTGCTGCTATTTTAAATTAATCCCGCAAAATGATGTTGGCGAAAAGCTTCATAAACAATTACTGCCACAGAATTACTCAAATTAAGCGATCGGATTCCTTTTCTCATCGGAATCCGAAAACACTGCCGAGGATAGGCACAACGCACACTTTCCGGTAACCCTTGTGTTTCCTTGCCAAAAAGCAAAAAGGCTCCTTGGGGATAATTTACCTCTGTATAACTCTTGCCCCCTTTTGTTGTGGCCAGAAATAAAAATTGGGAATCCTTTCCCTGTAAAAACTCCGCTAAATTATTATACCGATGAACATCCAACAAAGGCCAATAATCGAGCCCTGCTCTTTTTAAATATTTATCATCAAGCGAAAAACCTAATGGCTCTACAAGATGCAAACTACAACCCGTTACCGCACAAGTACGGGCAATATTACCGGTATTAGCCGGTATCTCCGGTTCTACAAGTACAATATTAAACAACTCCGTCATCCCTTTCTCAGCGAACCCCGCCACCTCCGCCGCCGCTTCCTCCCCCGCCGCCACTGGAGAATCCTCCTCCTTGTCCTTCTCCGGAAGAAGAGGAGCTTTGCGCTTTTTTTACCGTTTTGATTACCGTTTCTACACTATTAGTAAAACCAGTAAAACTATCCTGCAAGGAATTAAACCCTTTAGCAAAGCCGGCCGTTTCTCCTACCTCATCACCATTATACCAGCCCTGACCAAACTTATAATCGTCTTCCTCAAGATTCGGGAAAACTAATTCTAACTGCTTAATTACAGTATTGGCAACCCCTAAAGGAACAGCAAAAACAAGAAAATGCTCCCAAATCACTAGCGACGGGATCTCACTCTTGTCCATATTAGAAAAATCCTGAAGAAAATGACGAAACGCTTTCAATTTAGCAAAATCTTCTACGGCTTGCCGCGATCTACGACGAATAAACAGCGCTGAAACTAAAATTATCACCCCGGAAGCTCCCGCAGCAATCATCAAATATTCCTGCTGTAAAAAAGAACAAAGACCTAAAAGTAAGATATTTATCCCAATACCCAGTCCGGCTAACCGCCAACTACTTTGAGACGCTTCTCGATCAAAAAACTCCAGCTTGTCTGCACTTTCTTTAATTAAGGATTCCCATTTCTCCCAAAAGCCATGATAAAAATACTGGGGATCCCGCTTCGTATAATCTTCTAATTCTTCAAAAGAAACCTTGTTAATTCTACTCACATGCACAAACAAAAAGTTTATTAAGAATTCTTCATAAGGCTCAAGGGTAGACGTGGCTTTACACTTTTGCTCATTTTTAATTAAGTAATAGCCCTTGCTTTTACTTTTAAAAAGTAGCCCTTGCTCTCGTTCATACTCTTCTATCCGGATAAAACCTCTTCTTGCCAAATCAAGAATTGTCGCCATTAAATCTGCCGGAATTATTTTCCCAAAGCGATAAAGATACCCTGCTAAGGTGGGAGAATAAGCTACCGGCAGATCGCGGTAATAGTCTCCCTGAAACTCCGGTTTAAACTCACGCCCATAATGTAACTGTAAATAAATTGCAAAAGCAATGCCCGCCAGTAAAAGCAAAATTGCGCCAAAAAGATTGAAACGAGAAAGGATCCTTTGGCGATTAGCTTTTTGCGCCCATTCCCGCTCTTCCTGCAAAATCTTAGGAAGCCTTGCACTCTCTTGGCTAATCTTTTTTCCGGCAGGTATAAGCTGAGAAGGAAACGTAACCCTTCCCTCCAAAAAGGTCTTTTCCGGCAAGGGCTGTATCTCCCAGCTTATTTTCTGAGAGTTTTTAATTTGCACATTCCCATGTAAAGGACCATGTCCCCAAGCTCGAACCTCCCCAGGTTGAGCCCCGGCCGGTAAAGTTAAATTCACCATCACTTGTTCAACGGGCTTTTCCCATTCAGCACCGACAAATTGATAATATAATTCAGCTACATCAGGAAAAACTCCTACTGCATTTAAAACCTTATATTTGAGAACAAATGTACGTCGTTCTCGGGCAGCCTTAAAACTCCAGTCTATATAAACTTGTCCCGGCTCTTTTTTGATAAAATATGTACCTGGTGGTCCATATGTTGAACCGGGATTAAAAACATACGGTTGCCCCTTTTCTTCTACTTGAATATCCTCAATCAGGAGCTCCCCAATACTCAATTCGTTTTTCGTTTTTATCCATTGATATAGCCCATTAAACTGACCTTCACGAAAATTGACTGTTCGTTCTTCCCTTACTAGCATCGAGCCATCCGGCTGAATTTCCGCATCAATTATTAACTTTTCAAAATTATAAACCCGTGCATCTTCCGCAAACAAAGGCAGTGCCATTAAAAGTCCACATAATATTAAAAAAACAAAACCCTTTTTCATTCAAAATTTACCTCCACTGCTTCTCGGGCTTGAAGATTATCGTCAAGATTAAAATAAGCTTTGGTCTTAAACCTAAAAATTTTCGCCATAATATTAGAGGGAAACATTTGCACCTTTAAATTATACTTTAAGACGGTATCATTAAAAAATAAACGCGCAAAGGCGATTTTATCCTCTATTTCCTTCAGTTGCTCCTGAAGCTGACGAAAATTTTCATCAGCTTGTAATTCGGGATAATTTTCCGCCACTATAAAAAGCCCCTGAATTGCTCCTGTCAGCTTTTTTTCGAGCTGAGCCTGTTCCGGCAAAGACTGAACCGTCATTGCTTTTTGACGAAGCGCCGTAACACTCTCCAAAGTTTGTTTTTCATGTGCAGCATAAGCTTTTACCGTATTTACTAAATTAAGAACTAAATCATATCTAAGCTTAAGTTGCACATCTACCTGTGCCCAGCCATTATTGATACGTTGTTGTAAAGTAATTAGTTTATTATAAGTCAGCAGCACATAGAGAAGTAAAATAAACAATAATCCCCCTAAAAAATACTTCACTCTTTTCCCTTCCTCTCTTGCTCTAATTTATAAAGATAAACCAAAATTTTGGCTACCGCTTCGTAAAGTTCCTGGGGGATTTCTACTCCCACCGGAAAATGTACTAACTTACTAACCAGCTCGTGGTTTTCGACAATCGGGATCTCTTCCGTTTGGGCCAGTTCAATAATTTTTTCCGCAAGATAACCCTCCCCCACGGCAATAAGCCGTGGGGCTCCCTCTTGCTGCTCCAATTCATATTGCAAAGCCACCGCTTTTTTAGGTTGCTTAATTTTCTTCACGCTTTTCATGACGATCACACCATTAAATCAATTTTTTTCGTATAATCAACGCTAACTAAAGGGCCGTTTTCGACTGCCATAATTTCTACATGAGGGCAAAATCTCTCCAGCTCCTTTTTTCTTTCTCGCAAAATATTTTCCGTTTCCGTCAAAGCCGCCCAGATTTGCATATATAAACCCTTTCCTAACATTTTCATCTTTAATTCAAGATGACCTAAAAGTGGCATTTCTAATTCAAAAGTTACTTCCCAAATTTCATCTTTACCTAAAGAGCCTTTATACGTATTTACTTCGATTTTGTCAAAGCAATCATGATCACTTTCCTTAGGAATAAGCAAAGCTGTAAAAAGATGCGGATCCAGCAAATACCGTACAGCCGTATTTTCATCTACGGGAAGTTTCTGCAAACTTTCTTTAATTGCGATAACCTCTTTTTCTCCCCTAGATCCATATTTTTTAATCATTTTTAAAAACAGTTGTTCCTTTTTATTGTAATCATCTTCTACCTTAAGGGGAAGTTTTTTTACCAACAACTCTTCTCCTTGCAAACCTAATACTTGCAAACTAAGCTTTTGCCCTATCATTAAAGAAGTTTCAGCACGAACAGGTAACATTTTTCCCGCAACTTGCAACCAATATTGCTCTCCCTCTTGTGACACCACAAGAGCTTCAAAAATCTGCCCAGGGTTTAAGAAAATATCGGCAAAATTTTTTAAAACTGCCAGTACATTCGGCATATTACCGCTAATTCCCTGAACCACTAAACACACCCCTCTGCAACTGCAAATAGCCCTCTATCACGCCTCATAGAAGAAAAGCGCTATAGTTCCCGGTCCTGCATGGGTTCCCACCACTGCCCCCATGTCTGCGATAATAATTTCCGAACATTTTGATTCCGTACTTACTTTCTGATGAAATTTTACAGCTTCCTCAAGCGCATTCGCATGCATAAGCATACTGCGCAAATTTCCATGCTGTTCAGCATAATCCTTGGTAAGCTCTACAATGTGGTCTAAAGCCTTTCCTTTGCCTCTTATTTTTTCATAAGGGGCAATCAACCCATCCTGAATAGTCAGCACTGGCTTTATATTAAGCATCGCACCCAGAAAAGCAGTAGCCTTGCCTATCCGCCCACCTTTTTCTAAATGCTCCAAGGTATCCACCACAAGATAAATATGTACCTTTTTCATCATGGCATGAATAATTTCCATTATTTCTTCTTTACTCTTGCCCGCTTTAGCTGCTCTTGCTGCTTCAAGAACGACGATTCCCAAAGCCCCACTAACAAGTTTGCTGTCAATAATTGTAATATCTCTCTCCGCAAGAGTTGCCCTAGCAATACCTGCAGATTGACATGTACCGGACATTAATTTGGAAATATGAATAGAAATAACGGCAGAACCATCCTTCGTTAATTCTTCATAAAACTCCTGGAACTCCCCTGGAGAAGGCTGCGAAGTAGCAGGGAGCTTATCAGAAACTGCTAATTTTTCATAAAACTCTTGTGTTGATAAATCCACGTTTTCTCGATAAACCTTCTCGCCAAAAATAATTTTTAAAGGAATCACCGCAATATCATATTCTCTGAGCAAGGCAACCGGTAAATCCGCCGTACTATCCGTAGCAATTCTAATTTGTGCCATAAACCTCACCCCCATTTCTCAATAATTTAATCACCACTTAATATCTATTCAATGGAAATCAAATAATAATATAAAGGTTGACCACCATAATGTAATTCAAAATCAACATCCGGATATTTCTGTGACAAGGCCTCAATTAATTTTTCCGCTTCCTGTTCTTGCAAATCCTCGCCATAATAAACAGTAACAAGTTCATAACCCAGTTGTAAAAAATGGGCAATTAGCTTTGTGGCAACATCTTCAATCTGCCTACCTGTATTAATGATTTTTCCTTCTCCGATTCCCAGAATCTGCCCTTTAGCAATTTTATGCCCATCATATTCGGCATCTCTTACCGAATATGTTACTTCTAAAGTTAGAATCTGTTTGCTGGCATCTTCCATTTTGTTCTTATTACTAACAAGATCGTTTTCCGCATTAAAAGCCATTAAAGCGGCAATTCCTTGCGGAATAGTCTTGGTATGAACAACTTGGGTAGGTTTGGAGGCAACACTAACCGCTTGTTGAGCCGCCAGAACAACATTACTGTTATTGGGTAAAATTAGCACTTCTTCCGTCATTAATTGCTCAATAGCTTCCAAAAAGTCCTGAGTACTGGGGTTCATCGTCTGTCCCCCCGTAATCACTACATCCACGCCCAAGCTTTTAAAGACATCATTCAAACCCGCGCCGAAAGAAACGGTAATAATCCCCAGGCGCTTTTTGACCTTAGCTTTGATCTTCATTCCTTCACTTTGTTCGCTCATATTATGAATCTGCACCTCATGAAGAGTCCCCAAATCGATACAATAGTCAAGAACCTTACCCGGATGATTTGTATGAATATGAATTTTACT
>DHPU01000001.1 GCA_002407935.1 Peptococcaceae bacterium UBA5356 | reverse complement strand
CTAATCGACGATAATGCCAGTTACCACTCCGGCGCCAACGGTATGACCACCTTCGCGAATAGCAAAACGCAATCCTTCTTCAATAGCGATAGGAGTAATTAACTCAATCTGCATCTTAATGTTGTCACCGGGCATACACATTTCTACCCCTTCAGGTAAGGTCGCTACGCCTGTAACGTCTGTTGTCCGGAAGTAAAATTGGGGTCTGTATCCGTTGAAAAACGGTGTATGTCTCCCGCCTTCTTCTTTGGTCAACACATATACTTCTGCATTAAACTTAGTATGGGGCTTAATTGAACCGGGCTTAGCCAACACTTGTCCCCGCTCAATGTCTTTCTTCTCAATACCTCTTAAGAGTGTTCCAATGTTATCTCCGGCCACCGCTTGATCCAGCAGTTTACGGAACATTTCCACACCCGTCACTACCACTTTGCGTGGTGCTTCGGTCAACCCAACTATTTCTACTTCTTCCCCTACTTTAACTGTACCTCTCTCTACACGTCCGGTAGCTACTGTACCACGACCCGTAATGGAGAATACGTCTTCTACCGGCATTAAGAACGGCTTGTCAGTAGGTCTTTCCGGTGTGGGAATATAGCTATCTACCGCAGCCATTAATTCCATGATTTTGTCAGCCCATTCACTTTCCGGGTTTTCTAGCGCTTTTAAGGCTGATCCTCTGATAATGGGAATGTCGTCTCCGGGAAATTCATATTCGCTAAGCAATTCCCTTAATTCCATTTCCACCAGTTCTAATAATTCTTCGTCATCTACCATATCTGTTTTATTTAAAAATACCACGATATAGGGAACCCCTACTTGACGTGCCAGAAGAATATGCTCACGAGTCTGAGGCATCGGTCCATCCGTTGCGGATACTACTAGTATTGCTCCATCCATCTGCGCCGCACCCGTAATCATGTTCTTTACATAGTCGGCGTGTCCGGGGCAGTCAACATGGGCATAATGCCGCTGCTCTGTTTGATATTCTACGTGAGATGTGGATATGGTGATTCCACGAGCTTTCTCTTCCGGAGCCTTGTCAATCTGATCATAGGCAATCAGTTGAGATAATCCTTTCTTCGCTAATATTGAAGTTATCGCTGCGGTTAATGTGGTTTTACCATGGTCTACGTGACCTATTGTCCCAATGTTTACATGGGGCTTTGTTCTTTCATATTTTGCCTTCGCCATTGATAATCCTTTCCTCCTTTAATAAACATTTAATTTTTCTTATTTACCCTGCCGTTTTGCTACAATTTCTTCCATGATATTTTTAGGTGTTTCCTCATAATGAGAAAACTGCATTACATAAGTGCCACGTCCTTGTGTTTTGGATCTTAAATCCGTCGCATAACCAAACATTTGAGCCAAAGGAACGAATCCTCTAATTACTTGTGAATTAGCTCTTGCCTCCATTCCTTCAATTCTTCCGCGGCGAGAATTAATATCACCTATAACATCACCCATATAATCTTCCGGAACAACAACTTCTACTTTCATAACTGGTTCCAGAAGAACAGGATTCGCTTTGGCAACCCCATTTTTCAAGGCCATCGAACCGGCAATTTTGAAAGCCATTTCCGAAGAGTCTACTTCATGATAGGAACCATCATAAAGCGTAGCTCGAATATCTAGCATAGGATATCCGGCTAATACCCCATTTTCCATTGCTTCCCTAATTCCACTATCCACATGAGAGATATATTCTTTGGGGATAACTCCGCCTACAATTTTATTAACAAACTCATATCCCGTTCCCGCTTCAAGAGGTTCTAATTCTATCATACAATGGCCATATTGACCGCGACCACCTGACTGCCTAATAAACTTACCTTCCGCCTTTACCTTAGCACGAATGGTTTCTTTGTAAGCAACCTGCGGACGTCCGACGTCAGCATTTACTTTAAATTCCCTCAATAAACGGTCAACAATAATTTCTAGATGAAGTTCCCCCATCCCCGAAATAATAGTTTGACCCGTCTCTGTATCCGTATGCATCCGGAAAGTCGGATCTTCCTCTGCCAGTCGGGCAAGAGCGATCCCCATTTTATCCTGATCAGCCCGGGTTTTTGGTTCAATTGCTACGTCAATAACAGGCTCGGGGAATTCCATCGATTCAAGAATAATTAGTTCGTTTTCGTCAGAAAGGGTATCCCCTGTAGTAATTTCCTTTAAGCCAACTGCCGCTGCAATATCTCCAGCAAACACCTCTTCAACTTCTTCCCGGTGATTTGCGTGCATTTTTAACAGCCGCCCAACTCTTTCTCTTTTGCCTGTCGTTGAGTTGAATACATATGAACCCGCCTTCAATGTCCCTGAATAGACCCTAAAAAACGCCAGCTTTCCCACATAGGGATCCGCCATTATTTTAAACGCCAAGGCTGAAAACGGTTCCTGATCATTGGAATGTCTTTCTTCTTCACTACCCGTTTCCGGATGTACTCCCTTAATAGAAGGTACGTCAAGCGGAGTAGGAAGGTAATTTACTACAGCATCTAAGAGTAGTTGAATCCCTTTATTTTTAAAAGAAGAACCACATACAACAGGAATAATTTCAACCTTGAGGGTAGCCTCGCGAATACTTCGAATTAGTTCTTCATCTGTAATCTCTTGTCCTTCAAGATATTTATTAAGAAGTTCTTCATCTGTTTCGGCAACTGCTTCCAATATTTTTTCCCTGTATTGCTTGGCTGTCTCCAACATATCTTCGGGGATTTCTGCTTCTGTACTTTCAAGATTCATGTCATCATGATAAAAATAGGCCTTCATTTTAATCAAGTCTATAATACCATTAAAGTTTTCTTCGGAGCCTATCGGCAACTGAATCGGTACAGGATTAGCTCCAAGCCTTTCCTGAATCATCTTAATCCCTCTGAAAAAATCTGCTCCAACTCTGTCCATTTTATTAATATAAGCAATGCGGGGTACTCCATATTTATCAGCCTGACGCCAAACCGTTTCAGACTGCGGTTCTACTCCACCTACCGAGCAGAATACGGCAACAGCTCCATCCAACACGCGTAAAGAACGTTCCACCTCTACAGTAAAATCAACGTGCCCTGGCGTGTCTATTATGTTAATGCTCGTTCCATGCCATTGACAGGTAGTAGCGGCTGACGTAATTGTAATACCTCTTTCTTGTTCTTGAACCATCCAATCCATAGTAGCAGCACCATCATGAACTTCACCGATCTTGTGCAAACGGCCAGTATAAAAGAGGATTCTTTCTGTAGTCGTTGTCTTTCCGGCATCAATGTGAGCCATAATTCCTATGTTTCTTATTTTTTCAAGCGGGAATTGTCTTACCATGACTTCCCCCCCCTTCTATAACTAAATGGCCTTCTTACCACCGATAATGAGCAAATGCTTTATTAGCTTCTGCCATCTTATGTGTATCCTCTTTTTTCTTTACTGCTCCACCGGCGTTATTAGCAGCATCTAAGATTTCGGCAGCCATTCTTTGCTCCATCGTCTTTTCCCCGCGCTTACGGGCAAATGTAACCAGCCATCTGATTCCCAAGGCTTCTTTCCTGTCGGAACGAACTTCTATGGGAACCTGATAATTAGCACCGCCTACACGACGTGCTTTAACTTCGAGTACCGGCATAATATTTTTCAAAGCCTGTTCCAACACCTCTAAGCCATTCTTACCTGTTTTTTCTTCAACAATTGTTAAGGCTCCGTAAAATGTTTTTTCGGCCACTCCTCTTTTACCATCATACATCACTTTATTGATTATCTTGGTCACCATTTTTGAACCATAAATCGGATCGGACAATACTTCTCTTTTAGGCACATTACCTTTTCTAGGCATCTTTCCCCCCCCTTTTTTCACATGGGTGTATTCTTGAACCTTGACAATAATTATAATTGAATTACTAGCTTGCTTACTTTTTAGCAGCAGCTGCTTTAGGACGCTTAGCACCATACTTGGAACGTCCTTGGTTCCTTTTTTGTACACCAGCTGTATCCAGAGCTCCTCTGACAATGTGATATCTGACACCAGGCAAATCCTTAACTCTACCCCCACGAACAAGTACCACGGAGTGTTCTTGAAGGTTATGACCAATACCCGGTATATAAGCGGTAACCTCAAGACCATTTGTCAATCTAACTCTAGCCACCTTCCGCAAAGCAGAATTAGGCTTTTTAGGTGTAGTTGTATAAACTCTCGTACAAACGCCCCGCTTTTGAGGGCATTCTTTTAATGCAGGAGCCATTGATTTTTTTTCAATCATTTTTCTTCCTTTTTTTACGAGTTGGTTAATGGTTGGCATGTAACCCACCTCCTTCCCAAGCTGTCATTGAATAGCTCAATGAAAACCATCATCATTTAAGCACCCTCAGAATTTAGGATAGCCGCTACAGAAGCCTCTACCTGAATTCCACAAGTTTTCCCCAATTCCCTCATTGTTTCCACTTCCACAACGGGTACTCCCCGCTCTAAACACATTTCCAGCGTAGACATACGAAGATTTTCTTGAACATCTTTAGCTAAATAAACTAAAAGTGCCCGCCCTTTTTTCACAGCTTTTAAAGATTGCTTATAACCTACCGCTTTTTGCTCGGCATCTCTAAGCCTGTGCATGAGGGTTTACCTCCTTCACACATCTCGAAAATATGCACACTCAAGTATTTTATCACTGTCAAGCACATACTGTCAAGATTATTCTCCTTTTACCTCTTCTACTATTTTAACTTTTTCTGCTGTCTTACTCGTCAGGTCTTCTCTTGTTCTCCTGTTTGCCCGATTGCAGCCTCTTCTATTGTTGTGTGCGCTATCTCTTGTTGTATTTCTTGTGGCACATTAATTTTTATATTACGGTACCTAGACATTCCCGTACCGGCCGGTATTAGCTTACCAATAATCACATTTTCCTTTAATCCGAGCAAAGGATCTACCTTCCCTTTAATTGCCGCTTCCGTTAAAACACGAGTTGTTTCCTGGAAAGAGGCTGCCGACAAGAAAGAATCCGTAGCTAATGAAGCTTTAGTAATTCCCAACAAGATTGGTTTTGCTGTCGCCGGTTCTCCACCTTTAGCAAACACTTTAGCATTTTCTTCTTCAAATTCAAAAATATCAATCAGACCACCGGGCAAAAGTTGAGTATCACCGGGTTCTTCTATTTTCACCTTCCGCAATATTTGTCTGATGATAACCTCTATGTGTTTATCATTAATATCAACACCTTGCAGCCGATAAACCCTCTGAACCTCCCTCAATAAATAAGCCTGAACACCCTTCATCCCTTTGATTTTCAAAAGATCATGAGGATTTATGGAACCTTCCGTCAGTTCATCTCCGGCCTCAACCATCTGTCCATTTTTAACTTTAACTCTGGAACCAAAAGGAATCTGATAAATATATTTTTCATCTCCGGAATGCGTTACTTCAATCTCTTTCCGTCCTTTGGAGTCATTAATTTGTACTTGTCCGTCAACCTCCGTAATGATAGCTTGGCCTCTCGGTTTTCTGGCCTCGAAAAGTTCTTCAACACGAGGTAAGCCTTGCGTAATATCATCACCGGCAACTCCGCCCGTATGGAAGGTTCTCATGGTTAACTGAGTTCCAGGTTCCCCAATGGATTGAGCAGCAATAATCCCTACAGCTTCACCAATCTCCACCATTTTTCCCGTTGCCAGATTACGGCCATAACATTTCCGACAAACCCCGTAGCGAGACTTACACGTTAAAACTGACCGAATATAAACTTTTTTAATACCCGCACTAATAATCTCCTTGGCATCCTGTTCAGTAATTACTGTTTGCGCAGGTACTATTATTTCTCCGGTTTCAGGATGAAGAACATCCTCCATGGAATAACGCCCAATAATTCTTTCGACAAAAGGTTCGATTTCTTCAGCTCCATCTTTAATCTCGTAAACATATATTCCGGCATTAGTTCCACAATCATCTTCTCGGACAATGACATCTTGTGCCACATCAACAAGACGGCGCGTAAGATACCCCGAATCTGCAGTTCTTAAAGCTGTATCCGCCAACCCTTTACGCGCTCCGTGTGTAGAAATAAAGTATTCCAAAACAGCCAATCCCTCACGGAAATTCGACTTGATTGGCAATTCAATTGTCCGTCCGGAGGGATCTGCCATCAAGCCACGCATCCCCGCCAATTGACGAATCTGCTGTATATTACCACGAGCACCCGAAATAGCCATCATATAAACCGGATTAAAATGATCTAAACTATCCAACAAAGCTGTAGTTACATCCTCTGTTGATTTATTCCAGACTCCAATAACTAACTGATACCGTTCTTCTTCGGTAATTAAACCACGTCTGAACTGGTTTTCAATCGTTTCTACCTTTTTTTCCGCTTCAGCCAAAATTATTTTCTTTTTCTCTGGAATTTCAATATCCGTAACCCCAATAGTAATACCCGCTCTAGTCGAAAAAGTGAAACCAAGCCTCTTTATTCCATCCAACATCTCTGCTGTAGCTTCATTTCCCAACGAATAAAAACACTTAGACACAATTTGCCCCAGCTGTTTCTTCCCAATGACTTCATTATAATATCCTAGTTCAGGAGGTATCACCTGATTAAAAATGAGTCTTCCCGTAGTCGTTTCCATCATTTTCCCATTCTTTTTTACTTTAATGGGTTCATGAAGGGTTACCGCTCCGCTTCCATACGCATATATTGCCTCTGTTTCAGAACTAAAGATCCTCATTTTCTCCCTGGTGAGAGGTTTATCCGCAGTAAGATAATATGATCCCAAGACCATATCCTGAGTAGGGGTAACTACTGGTCTTCCGTCCTTAGGATTAAGAATATTATGTGATGATAACATCAATAAACGTGCTTCCGCCTGTGCCTCTGAAGAAAGTGGTACATGGACAGCCATCTGATCCCCATCAAAATCCGCATTATAAGCGGTGCAAACCAAGGGGTGAATCTGTAATGCTCTACCTTCAACCAAAACCGGTTCAAAGGCCTGAATCCCCAAGCGGTGCAAAGTAGGTGCTCTATTCAAAAGCACCGGATGTTCTTGAATAACCTCTTCCAAGACATCCCAAACTTCGCTGCGCATTCTTTCCACCATACGCTTTGCGCTTTTAATATTATGGGCAAAATTACCTTCTACCAACTTTTTCATCACAAAGGGTTTAAATAATTCTAGCGCCATCTCTCGCGGCAAACCACATTGATGCAGTTTTAAATTAGGACCAACTACAATAACCGAGCGTCCCGAATAATCCACACGCTTACCCAATAAGTTTTGGCGAAAACGTCCCTGTTTTCCTTTAAGCATATCACTCAAGGACTTGAGAGGACGATTCCCCGGCCCGGTTACCGGACGACCACGCCGACCATTATCAATTAAAGCATCAACCGCTTCTTGCAGCATTCTTTTTTCATTACGAACAATAATATCCGGAGCTCCTAAATCTAAAAGCCTCTTTAAACGGTTATTACGATTAATAACCCTCCTATACAGGTCATTAAGATCTGAAGTGGCAAACCTGCCTCCGTCTAACTGAACCATAGGTCTCAATTCTGGTGGAATAACAGGAATAACCTCCAAAATCATCCACTCCGGTCGGTTCCCGGAATTCTTAAAAGCTTCGACAACCTCCAGCCTTCTGATTGCCCTAATCTTCCGTTGCCCCGTAGCTTCCCGCAACTCATTTCTGAGTTCGTTGGCCATTTCATCTAAATCCATTTCCCCCAAAAGCAATTTAATAGCTTCAGCACCCATATTAGCTTGAAACCTGTTTCCGTATTTCTCCTTATTCTCTCTGTATTCAGATTCTGTTAATAGTTGTTTCTTCATCAAAGGTGTGTCTCCGGGATTGGTCACTATATAAGCAACAAAATACAACACTTTCTCCAAAGAGCGAGGAGAAATGTCCAAAATTAACCCCATCCGGCTAGGGATACCCTTAAAATACCAAATATGTGAGCAGGAAGCAGCTAATTCAATATGTCCTAGCCTTTCACGACGCACCTTGGATTTTGTTACCTCTACACCACAGCGATCACAAACAATACCCTTATACCGTACCCTCTTGTATTTTCCGCAATGACATTCCCAGTCCCGTGTAGGTCCAAAGATTTTTTCACAGAATAAGCCCTCACGTTCGGGTTTTAAAGTACGATAATTAATTGTCTCAGGTTTTTTAACCTCACCACTTGACCAAGCGCGAATCTGTTCAGGAGAAGCTATCCCAATTCTCATCCTGTCAAAATTATTAACATCCAACAAGGGTCTCACTCCCTTCTACGTAATATTTCCTAACCAAAACAAACCTTTATACTAATCTAATACCTCATCATGATCCTCTTCCTGGTCTTTCTTTTCTGGTTCATATTCAATATCCTTTTCTTCTACTTCTTCTACTTCTTCTACTTCTTCTAGCTCTTCTACTTCTTCTAGCTCTTCTAGCTCTTCTACTTCTTCTACTTCTTCTACTTCTTCTGGTTCTATTAATTCCTCAATTCCCTCTGTTTCGTTCAACTCGGCATTTTTTACAATATCAAGCGATGCTTCAGGAGTATGAATATCTAGCCCTAACTCCTTAGCAGCTTCAGTAATGTCCTCGTCACTTTCATGAATTTCTATTTCTTCATCGTTCTCTGAAAGGACTTTGACATCCAATCCTAAGCTCTGCAGTTCTTTAATTAGCACTTTGAAAGATTCCGGGACTCCGGGTTCCGGTACGTTTTCTCCTTTAACAATAGCTTCATACGTCTTTACCCGTCCTACAATATCATCAGACTTAACCGTTAATATTTCCTGCAAAGTATAAGAGGCCCCGTAAGCTTCCAACGCCCAAACTTCCATTTCTCCAAAACGTTGTCCACCAAATTGCGCTTTACCACCCAAGGGTTGCTGTGTAACCAAAGAATATGGGCCGGTAGAACGCGCATGAATCTTATCATCTACTAAATGCGCTAACTTTAACATATACATATTACCCACAGTAATTTCATTGTCAAAAGGGAACCCGGTTCTTCCATCGTAAAGGATTGATTTTCCTGTTAGAGGCAACCCTGCTTCTTGCAAAATTTCTTGAATATCCTCTTCTGTAGCCCCATCAAATACCGGTGTCGCCAAACGAATTCCTAAAGTTTTGGCGGCCCAACCCAAATGTGTTTCTAACACTTGCCCAATATTCATACGGGAGGGAACACCCAAGGGATTTAAAATAATCTCAATCGGAGTTCCATCAGGCAGAAAAGGCATATCGGCTTCCGGAAGAATACGAGAAATAACCCCCTTATTACCATGACGCCCAGCCATTTTATCGCCCTCGGAAATTTTCCGTTTCTGAGCAATATAAACACGAACTATCTCATTTACGCCCGGAGCTAATTCATCTCCATTTTCTCTGGTAAAGATCTTGACATCAACTATTTTTCCCGCTTCACCATGAGGAACCCGCAAAGAGGTATCTCTTACCTCCCGTGCTTTCTCCCCAAAAATAGCCCGCAGCAATCGTTCCTCCGCAGTTAACTCCGTTTCGCCCTTAGGGGTAACTTTACCTACTAGAATGTCCCCAGGTTGCACTTCGGCTCCAATTCTAATAATTCCTTGTTCATCAAGATCCTTGAGCACATCGTCTCCCACGTTAGGAATATCACGTGTGATTTCCTCCGGCCCTAATTTTGTATCCCTGGCATCACATTCATATTCCTCAATATGAATCGAAGTAAAATAATCTTCTTTGACTAATTTCCTACTAATCAGAATCGCATCTTCGTAATTGTATCCTTCCCATGTCATGAAAGCTACTAGCACATTTCTACCTAGCGCCAACTCGCCTTGATCAGTAGAAGGACCGTCAGCAATAATTTGATTCTGTTTCACCCGTTCTCCCTTATTCACAACCGGCTTCTGATTTATACAGGTTCCTTGATTGGAGCGAGCAAATTTAGTTAATTTATATTTGTCCAATTGCCCTTCATCATTCCTAATGATAATTTCACTAGCCGTAACTCGTTCTACGCTCCCGGGGTTATGAGAAGTTATTACAACCCCAGAATCTTTAGCCGCCTTATACTCTTCCCCCGTGCCGACAAAAGGCGCTTCTGCTTTTAACAAAGGAACAGCCTGACGCTGCATATTAGCTCCCATCAAAGCACGATTCGCATCATCATGCTCTAAAAAGGGAATCATAGCAGTAGCAATAGACACCACCTGTTTTGGGGAAACATCCATGTAATCTACTTGAGAAATCGGTACCTCTAAAATTTCATCTGCATAACGAACATTTACCTTCGAATTAACAAAATAACCTTCGTCATCCAAAAGAGCGTTAGCCTGAGCAATGACATAATTGTCTTCCTCATCAGCCGACATATATACCATTTCTTTTGTAACTCTTCCCGCCTCCTTATCAACTTTTCGATAAGGTGTTTCAATAAAACCGTATTCATTAATTCGTGCATAAGAACTCAAAGAACCAATCAAACCAATATTAGGTCCTTCCGGTGTCTCAATCGGACACATTCGTCCATAATGAGAATAATGGACATCGCGCACTTCAAAGCCCGCTCTTTCCCTAGATAATCCACCGGGCCCTAAAGCGCTCAGTCTTCTCTTATGTGTTAATTCCGCCAAAGGATTAGTTTGATCCATAAATTGCGACAACTGACTTGACCCAAAAAATTCCTTGATCGCAGCAACAACAGGGCGAATATTTATCAGCACTTGAGGTGTGATCACATCAACATCCTGAATGGTCATCCGTTCTCTGACTACTCTCTCCATACGGGATAAACCAATCCTGAACTGATTTTGTAATAATTCGCCCACCGAACGCAACCGACGATTACCTAGATGATCAATATCATCAGGCCTTCCTTCCCCTTTCATTAAAGAAAGCAGATAATTAATAGTGGCGACAATATCTTCTTTAGTTATATAGCGAATATGAGAAGGAACCTCCAACTTTAATTTCTTATTTAACTTATACCTACCCACATGAGCAAGATCATACCTTTTTGGATCAAAAAATAAGGTTTGCAGTAAAGATCTGGCACTGTCCACCGTAGGCGGTTCTCCGGGACGAAGCCTTTTGTAAATCTCCACCAAAGCTTCTTCTTCCGATTCCGTATGGTCGCGCTCTAAAGTTAAGCGAATCCGTTCATCATCGCGGAACAGCTCCGCAATCTGACCATTACTCCCATAACCTAAAGCTCGCAATAAAACTGTCCCCGGAAGCTTTCGAGTTCGGTCAACCCGCACAAAAACATTTTCATTTACATCAGTTTCAAATTCCAGCCAAGCTCCCCGATTAGGAATTATCGTAGCGCCATAAATCTTTTTGCCACTAGGATCTATTTGTTCAGTATAATATACCCCTGGCGACCTTACCAATTGACTAACGATAACTCTTTCTGCTCCGTTAATAATAAATGTACCCTTTCCCGTCATCAAGGGAAAATCCCCCATGAATACTTCTTGTTCTTTAACTTCACCAGTTTCCTTGTTAATAAGTCTTACCTTCACCTTCAGAGGAGCCGCAAAAGTAACATCTCTTTCCTTGCTTTCCTCCACAGAATACTTAGGTTCACCCAAACTGTAGTCCACAAATTCCAAAACTAGATTTCCCGTAAAATCTTGAATGGGGGAAATATCGCGAAACATTTCCCTAAGCCCTTCTTTTAGAAACCACTGATAAGAATTCTGTTGGATCTCAATAAGATTGGGCATTTTCAGTACTTCTTTAATCCGTGCAAAACTTTCCCTTGTCCTTCTTCCTACCTGTACCGGATGGCGCATTAAAACCCTCACCCCTCAGCCTATGTATTCAATAAAAACACCTAATAGCAAGGTTCGAACCTTGCTATTTTAAATCCATTTAATTAGTCTATCCTTTATATCAATGCAATATTCCCCATAATTGGTTTTATATTACATAATATAGTCACTCTTTAAATTTTATATAGAATCACATTTTTAGATTTTAGCATATGCTTTCATTACTGTCAAGAATCCTTTTGAAAAATCAGAACATATTTTAGATAAAAAGAAACATGGTGAAAAGGAAAGGTGGTACCCCACTATTTTATTGGGATCCCTTTCCCCCTCACTTTTCTCTTTATTAACCCAGTAAATAATTATTTTACTTCTACCGATGCACCGGCTTCAACCAGTTTAGCCTTAACAGCTTCGGCTTCTTCTTTGCTTACCTTTTCCTTAACAGGTTTGGGAGCTCCATCAACAAGTTCTTTAGCTTCCTTCAAGCCTAAAGCCGTAATTTCACGAACAGCCTTAATCACATTGATTTTTTTCTCACCGATAGCAGTAAGAATAACGTCAAATTCTGATTGTTCTTCTGCAGGAGCAGCTGCGGCAGCAACAGCCGCTGGAGCTGCAACAGCCGCTGGAGCTGCCGCGGTTACACCAAATTCCTCTTCAAAAGCTTTTACTAATTCAGATAGTTCCAATACAGTTAAACCTTTTACAGCCTCAATAACCTCATTAATTTTAGACATTTTAAAATTACCTCCTTAATTTCTCACCAATCAATATTTTTATTAATTTAAACAAACTACTCTTTATGCCTGTTCCTTTTCTTTTCTAAGGGCTTCTAAAGCATAAACAAACTTGCGGATAGGTCCTTGTAACACATTGGCCATCCCGGTAAGAGGTGCTTGCATACCAGCCAGGATCTGCGCCAGCAGTACTTCCTGCGAAGGCAGTTTTGCTAGGGCTTTTACCCCTTCAGAATCAATTACCTTTTTTTCAAGAATACCGCCTTTAATAACTAGTTTTTGATGAGCTTTCGTAAATTCCATTAAGATTTTAGGAGCAGATACCGGATCCTGAATACCAAATGCCCATGCCGTGGGTCCTTCTAAGTATTGTTCAAGTCCTACAACCCCATACTCATCGGCAGCTAATTTTACCAAGGTATTTTTTAAAACTTTCATTTCTACCCCGGCAACTCTAAGTTGAGCCCTTAACTCCGTAATTTCGCTCACATTTAAGCCACGATATTCCATAACAACAACCGATTGTGCTTTACTTAAGCGTTCTTTTATGTCTGCCACAACCTGTTTTTTCTGTTCGAGATTCTGCAAGTAAAAACGCCTCCTTTCTC
The DNA here is from genome assembly GCA_002407935.1 of Peptococcaceae bacterium UBA5356. Classification (GTDB taxonomy): domain Bacteria; phylum Bacillota; class Peptococcia; order DRI-13; family DTU073; genus UBA5356. Next base: position 2,606 of record DHPU01000001.1, on the reverse strand, counting down.
ATCAGTTTTGTCTTGAAAATTTTAACCCCCGTAGACATACGAGGGTTAATTTCTGTTATCAATTATACTAATATATACTAACAGTATTAACACAACCTCGGCAGGCATCATCTTTAAGCTCTTAACAAGCACCTGCTGTCTACAGTTTGAAAAACTTTTTATTCGATTTTATTTAATTAAATCATTAAACCAATTTAAGTGGATTTAATTTTACAGCCGGTCCCATTGTAGAAGAAAGGGTTACACTTTTTATATACTGACCTTTGGCGCCAGATGGCCTTGCCTTAATAAGTGCTTCCGCTAAGGTCCGGAAATTGTCTTCTAGCATTTCCTGGGCAAAGGAGGTCTTTCCCACAGGAGCATGTACAATTCCAGTTTTATCAACACGATATTCGACCTTCCCGGCTTTAATTTCCTTAACCGCTTTAGAAACGTCAAAAGTAACCGTTCCTACTTTAGGGTTAGGCATTAATCCTTTAGGTCCCAAAAGTTTTCCCAACTTTCCAACCACGCCCATCATATCAGGAGTGGCTACGGCTACATCAAAGCCAAACCAGCCCTCTTGAATTTTAGCTACCATATCTTCGGCACCGACAAAATCCGCGCCGGCTTCCTCGGCCTCTTTGACCTTTTCCCCCTTAGCAAACACCAAGACTGTACGAGTTTTACCCGAACCATGCGGCAATACTACAGCTCCACGCACCTGCTGATCAGCATGGCGAGGATCCAAGTTAAGCCGAAAAGCCACATCAATAGTTTCGTCAAACTTGGCTTTCGCCAAATTCTTGGCAAGCTCCAACCCTGCTTTTGGTTCATACAACTCATTTTGATTAATTTGTTTTACGGCATCCTCATACCGTTTCCCTTTTTTCGCCATTAGTTTTCCTCCTTTGTGGTCGTGTCGGATTTCTCCTCCCACAAGAACATTATCCTTCAATAATTTCAATACCCATACTACGGGCAGTTCCCTCAATCATCCTCATCGCAGCCTCCACTGAAGCCGCATTAAGATCTTGCCTTTTACTTTCCGCAATTTCCTGAACTTTTGAGCGGGGCACTTTTGCCACCTTTTTCTTGTTAGGCTCACCAGAAGCCTTCTCAATCCCAGCTGCTTTTTTTAAGAGAACAGCAGCGGGAGGAGTCTTGCAGATAAAAGTAAAAGAACGGTCAGCAAAAACCGTAATTTCTACAGGTATTACTACGCCTGCTTGTTTAGCAGTTCTTTCATTGAACTCTTTACAAAACTGCATAATATTAACGCCATGTTGACCCAAGGCCGGACCAACAGGAGGAGCGGGGGTAGCTTTGCCAGCCTGACACTGTAACTTAATAAAGCCTACAACTTTCTTAGCCATGTAGGTACACCTCCTTCTTAGTCCATTTTTTGAATCTGGCCATAATCTAGTTCAACGGGGGTTTCCCTTCCGAACATAGCCACAAGAACCTTAACTTTCCCTTTTTCTGGATATACTTCCTCGATATTTCCGGTGAAATTCTGGAATGGACCATTTTTTACTCTTATACTTTCTCCAACACTATACATTGCTTTAGGTTTAGCTTCTTCCATCCCCATATGTTTAAGAATATTATCAATCTCAGAATCCAATAAAGGAATAGGCTTAGCGCCCGTACCAACAAAACCTGTCACTCCCGGCGTATTTCTCACAACATACCAAGAATCATCAGTTAAAAACATTTCCACAAGAACATAGCCCGGAAAAACCTTCTTTTTAGTCATCTTTTTTTTGCCGTCTTTAATCTCAATCTCATCCTCCATTGGAACTAGGATACGAAAGATCTTATCACCGACATTCATTGATTCAACCCTTTTTTCCAGGTTAGTTTTAACTTTATTCTCATATCCCGAATACGTATGGATAACATACCAGCTTTTTTCCATAGCCTACTCCTTTATAACCAGTAATTACTTATTAATAATTAAATTCATAACATAGCCAACGCCTGCATCAATAATCCAAATGGCTACTCCTATTAAAAAAACAGATAAAATGACTACCATAGTATAAGCTACAATTTCCTTTTTGGTAGGCCAATGTACTTTCTTTAATTCTCCTACTACTCCTCTGTAACCTTTTTTCATTCTACTAAAAAGGCCGATCTTTTCCCCTTTAGCGATCCCCATACAACACACATCCTAACCTTTACTAATCTATCTTACCTTCTGCCTCAGACGATTCAAAATTACAATCATGCACGTTTTTATGGCTTATTCCGGTTGATATCTCTTGCCGTTTATTTTGTTTCCTTATGATTCGTGTGAGTCTTACAGAATTTGCAGTACTTTTTAAATTCAATACGATCAGGATCGTTTTTCTTATTTTTTGTAGATGTATAGTTCCGCTGTTTGCATTCTGTACAAGCCAATGTAACTGTAACCCGCATTATTGCCACCTCCCAGATAAACCCACATTCCAGATGCTTTATCAATAACATTAATAATTTATCATACTCATTATACTATGTCAATAAATAGCTTCAAGAAAAACAAGAAAGAAAAAGCAGGAAAGACTCCTGCTTATCTTTTCTCTCTATCTAAACCGGATTGCCTTTTATAGCTAAAACTAATCGACGATAATGCCAGTTAC
>DHPU01000033.1:35385-48181 GCA_002407935.1 Peptococcaceae bacterium UBA5356 | reverse complement strand
TCAATTAAGGAATATCCTGAAAAGTAGTACTTTTGTAAAACACACCTTGACACAGCCGGCTCCGTGTATTAAAATAAATCAGTGGCTTCTATGAATAAGAGGTACATATTATAGAGATATTTGATTCCACTAGCCCCGGGATCAATTATTATAAACTATAAAATTAAAGAAGAAAATTTAGGAGGGAACAGAATTGCGGACCTTCATGGCTAAGGAACAAGACATTCCACGAAAATGGTATATTATTGATGCTGCAAACAAAACCTTGGGTCGTTTAGCATCAGAAACCGCCGCTATTTTACGTGGCAAACATAAACCTATCTTTACACCCCATGTAGATACAGGGGATTTTGTGATTATTATTAATGCGGAAAAGGTGGTATTAACCGGCAAGAAGCTTCAGAAGAAGATGTATTATCGACATTCCGGTTATCCAGGTGGGTTGAAGACGATTAATTGTGAAGCTTTAATGCAGAAAAAACCAGAAATGGTGATCGAACAGGCTGTTAAAGGTATGCTTCCTCATAATAGACTGGGTGATGACATGTACAGAAAGCTCAAGGTTTATAAAGGACCACAACACCCCCATCAGGCTCAACAGCCTGAGGTTTGGGAATTACGGGGTTAGGGAAGGGAGGAAAATGAAATGGCGCAAGTACAATATTATGGAACAGGTCGTCGTAAAACTTCCATAGCCCGTGTACGTCTCGTACCGGGGGAAGGAAAGGTTGAGGTTAATAACAGACCATTAAACGAATATTTTGGGAAAAAAACGCTGGAGATGATTGTCAAACAACCTTTGGTGCTAACTAATACTGAGAGCAGGTTTGATGTTTTGGCTAAAGTAGAAGGCGGAGGTATCACGGGGCAGGCCGGAGCCATTCGTTTGGGAATTGCCAGAGCCTTATTAAAGGTAAATCAGGAATTAAGACCGGTATTGAAACGTGCTGGGTTCTTGACACGTGACCCCAGAATGATAGAACGGAAGAAGTATGGTTTGAAAGGTGCCCGTCGTGCACCCCAGTTCAGTAAAAGATAATTATACTGTGTTACAAGGCGTCGGGTGGGTTATCCATCCGACGCTTTATTGTTGTTGTGCTCAGTTTTATTTTTTAACTCATTCACCGCGTATAATGGCAGATTCAGCAGCCAATCCTCTTTTTGATAATCCGCCATGGATGTGCGGACGGAAATAGGGAATCACACAAAATATTAACTCTTAGGGACTTTTTGTTTTTGCTAAATAAAATCTGTAAAGCGAATAAATCGGCATAGATAAAAACCTTTCCTAATATCTTATTTAAAAATAAGGTAAAAGGTAAAGGGGAGAAAAAAGTGAAAAAAATAATTCTGTTAAAAAAACAGACCATAACTTGGGTGGTTTTAGTTAGTATGGTAGGCTTTTGTCTGGCCGGATTTGCTTATTGGGGGGAGCGGGAAGAGAAAAGAGCGGTAGAGGCCATGTCCTGGATTGTGGCAGGACATGTTTTTATTGTTGATCCGGGTCATGGCGGTGAGGATCCGGGAAAAGTCAGTGTCAATGGCGTTTTGGAGAAAGACCTAAATTTGGCGGTAGCTCAAAAGCTGCGGACGCTGCTTCTGCAGGGCGGCGGAATTGTATATATGACCCGTGAAGAGGACAAAGCCTTAAGTGAGGGCGAGGATACGGTGAGAGCGCGCAAAAGGGCTGATTTAACTAAAAGAGCAGAAATGATGCAAGAGATACAGGCTGATCTGTATATTGCGATTCACTGTAATGCTTTCCCTTCATCCCGTTGGGATGGGGCACAGACTTTTTATGCTTCGGAAGTGGAGGGAAGTAAAGAATTAGCTTCCTGTATTCAAGAAGAATTAATTGCTTTTCCCGGCAACACAACGAGAAAACCCAAACCCGACACTTCCTCGCTGATCTTTAAAAAGGCCAAAATACCGCTTGTTAATGTGGAACTAGGGTTTCTTTCTAATCCTAGGGAGGAGAAGTTATTGCAGGAGGAAGAGTACCAAAATAAATTAGCTTGGTCTATTTATGCCGGGATAGTCAGATATCTGTCGAAATATAACTTTTAATTAAAATAATTGTTTGTCAAGAAAAGTAGATTATGGTAGTCTAATGATAGATATGATTGTTTGAAAAATTATTTATTTTAATCGTGGTAATTAGTATTATAGTAGTATAAAAGGAAGGGTTTTTATGCGAGCAATTAATGTTGAACAACTTAAAACGGGAATGCGGATAGCGAGAACAATTTATGACGATGTGGGACGGATTCTTTTAAATGCAGGGGTGGTACTTAATGCACTCTATATAGAAAAATTAACATCCCTTGGGATACCATTTATTTATATTGAGGATGAAATTCTGGGACATTTAGAAGTTGATGATGTGATTAATGACAAGGTTAAATTACAAACGGTCAAGGCGGTTAAGGATGTTGTCAAGAGTGCGAGTGTACAAAGCAGTTTGGATATAAGACCGGTAAGTGATATGGTTAATGAAATCTTGGATGAATTAAAGGGCGTTTCGAATTTGATGATTCAATTTATAGAGCCCACCAATAAAAATGCATATTTATATAGTCACTCTGTGGGGGTAAGCGTGTTAAGTATACTCACGGGCATAGCTTTAGGTTTAGATGATTTAAAATTAAAAACTTTAGGAATGGGTTCAATTCTACATGATCTTGGCAAATCTTTAAATAAGGGACCGGAACATACGACACATGGCTTTGAAATATTGCGACAAATAAGATCTCTTAATATCTTAATTGCACATGTCGCTTTTCAGCATCATGAGAAGTATGATGGCACCGGTTATCCCAGAAAACTTCAGGGTGAGGGTATTCATCAGTATGCGGCCATTACTAGTGTAGCTAATACATATTATAATCTGGTGACAAATTCTAATAATCGTGCACGGATTTATCCTTATCAAGCGCTGGAGCAAATTTTAGCGGAAAGCGGGAAGTCTTTTAACCCGGAGGTTGTTAAAGCTTTTAGCAGAAATATTGCACCTTATCCTGTCGGGGCAACGGTTCGTTTAAATAACGGCATAATAGGTGTCGTAATTGAGGTTTTTAGGGATTTTCCTACACGTCCAATTATTAAACAGATTACCAACAATACCGGAGGTATTCAAAAAAGTTTTCCGGAGATTAATTTAATTGAGGAAAAGAATTTTTGTATAAAAGGAATTATTACAGAACAGGAACGGCAAAAACTGACGAAGAGAAACCCGGTTTAGACCGGGTTTCCCTTTTTTCAAAAGGCGTTGCATAATTATGCAGTTGTGATGTATAATTATAAACAGAATAAGGATGGTGAAGTTAGAGATGATTAAAGTAAGTATAATCGGAGCTACCGGTTATACGGGACAGGAACTGGTAAGAATATTGTCCCAGCATCCCGGTGTAGAATTGGTGGGGCTCGGGACACAAAGTTATGCCAACAAGAAGTATAGCGATGTTTATCCCCATTTTCGCCGGTTTGTTGATCTAACTTGTAGTGAGGCGGATGATCCGGCTTTAATTGCTAAGGCCGATGTGGTTTTTTTGGCTTTACCGCACGGCTTAAGTGTACCTTATGTAGAAAAGGTGATTGCTCAAGGAAAAAAGGCAGTAGATTTAGGGGCAGATTTTCGCCTTAAGGATCCGCAGGTTTATACGGAGTGGTATAAAAAGAAAGGGCCGACAGAAAAATTATTGGAGCAGGCGGTATATGGAATTCCCGAAATTAAGCGGGTGGCGATTCAAAAGACGAAGCTGATCGCTAATCCGGGGTGTTATCCTACTACCGTAATTCTGGCTCTTTATCCTCTTTTAAAAGAAAAATTGCTGGATCCCCGTTGCTTGATTATTGACAGTAAATCCGGTGTAAGCGGGGGCGGAAGGGGGTTAAGGGTCGGTTCTCTTTATAGTGAGGTTAATGAGGATTTAAAGGCTTATGGGTTACCGCACCACCGACATATTCCGGAAATAGAACAAGAGTTGTCGGCAATTGCCGGAACGGAGATAAAGATCAGTTTTACACCTCATTTGGTTCCCTTAACCCGGGGGATGATGAGTACAATTTATAGTTTACCTTTAACTACAAAAACGGGTAAACTCGAAGAAGTATACCGTGCTTATTATGAGCATGAAGCTTTTATTAGGATTTATCCCAAGGGGGAATATCCGCATACAAAATGGGTGCAGGGGACAAATTTCTGTGATATCGGTTTTTCTTTGGATGAAAGGACAGGAAGATTGGTTATTATTTCGGTAATCGACAATATTACGAAGGGTGCTTCAGGGCAGGCTATTCAAAATATGAATTTAATGTGTGGCTTGGAGGAAACGATGGGGTTACCTAAAGTAGCACTGTTCCCTTGAGAAAGAGATCAGGGAAAAAGAATAAGAACAAAAGAAGATCAGGGAACGAAACGGAAGAGAACAAGAGAACAAGAGAACAAGAGAACAAGAGAACAAGAGAACAAGAGAATAAAAGAAAAAATGGAACGGAGAAAGAAAAAAGGGAAAGGGAAATAGAGAAGGTGATGAAGTGGAATTTGCCGTTGTAAAAGGCGGGGGAGTAACAACTCCTCGAGGGTTTACCGCCGGAGTAGCTGAGGCAGGTATTAAGTATCAGGGACGTTATGATTTGGCTTTGGTTGTTTCGGAGGATCCGGCGGTAGGAGCCGGGGTATTTACTACTAATAAGTTTGCGGCTGCCCCTGTGCAGGTTTCCCGGCAGCATTTAGCCGCAAAAACGGGGTGCAGAGGCTTTGTCGTTAATAGTGGATGTGCTAATGCCTGTACGGGGCAGGAGGGCTTAGCCGCCGCTAAGATGATGACTAAAGTAGCGGCCGAAGTGACGGGCTATCAGCCGGAGGAGTTTTTGGTAGCTTCAACGGGGGTGATTGGGGTTAATCTTCCGATAGAGAAGGTGCAGCAGGGAATCAGGGAGGCTGGCCGCTCTCTTTCGTACGAAAGGGGAAGTTTAGCTGCTCAGGCGATTATGACTACGGATACTCGTGCCAAAGAGATTGCCTTGCAAATAGAGATTGAAGGTAAAAAAGTTTCCCTGGGAGGGATGGCGAAGGGGTCGGGGATGATTCATCCCAATATGGCCACGATGTTGGGTTTAGTTACTACTGATGTCGCCATAACCGGGGAGTGCTTGCAGCAGGCCTTGGTTATGGCTAATGAGGAATCTTTTAATATGGTGACGATAGATGGGGATACCAGTACCAATGATACGCTGGTAGTTCTGGCTAATGGGAGGGCAGGAAATACGCTGATTGAAGATGTTCAGAGCACGGCGTTCCGGCTTTTTAGCGAAGCCCTGTGTGAGGTTTGTCTTTCTTTGGCCAAAATGATTGCCGGTGATGGCGAAGGGGCCACTAAACTGCTAGAGGTAAAAGTCATTAATGCGCCTAGCTTGGTGGATGCTCGAAAAGCTGCCCGTTCTGTAGCCGGCTCGAGTTTGGTGAAAGCAGCAATTTTTGGCAAAGATGCGAACTGGGGACGGATTGTCTGTGCTTTAGGTTATTCGGGAGCCGAGTTTGAACCGGATAGTGTTGATGTCTATTTGGGTGAACTTTTAGTAGCGCAAAAGGGGCGAGGCTTGGACTTTAATGAAGCAGAGGCTCGCAAGATTCTGGCAAAGGACGAAGTGTTAATCATCATAGATTTGAAAGCAGGAACTTTTGCGGGAAGGGCTTGGGGTTGTGATTTGTCTTATGAATATGTCAAAATAAATGCGGATTACAGATCCTGAGGAGGATTGAAAAGATGGATAATCAGATGATCAAAGAGATGGGTCAAGAATATGTGATGAACACATATACACGTCAGCCCTTTGCTTTAGTGAGGGGAAAAGGAAGCTATGTCTGGGATGCTAACGGGAATAAATATTTGGACATGATCAGTGGGATTGCGGTGAATAATCTCGGACATTGTCATCCGAAAGTGGTAAAAGCACTTAAAGAGCAGGCAGAACAGCTAATTCACTGTTCTAACTTATACTGGAATGAACACCAGGTGCTTTTAGCTAAGCTGTTGGTGGATAACTCTTGCGGGGATAAGGTATTTTTCTGTAACAGTGGGGCTGAAGCTAACGAAGGGGCGATTAAGCTAGCTAGAAAATATTCTTTTGCAAAATATGGCGCTGAGCGGTATGAAATTATTACTGCCGTAAATTCTTTTCACGGGAGGACTTTGGCTGCTTTAACAGCAACAGGGCAGGAAAAATACCAGCAGGGCTTTGCACCATTAATACCTGGTTTTAAATATGTACCATATAATAATCTTCAAGCTCTGCAAAAGGCCGTTACTTCTCGGACCTGCGCCGTAATGTTAGAACCGTTACAGGGAGAAGGGGGAATCTATCCGGCCACAAAGGAGTATTTAGCTGGGGTAAAAGCACTTTGTGCCGAAAAAGAGCTGCTGTTAATTTTTGATGAAGTACAAACAGGGTTAGGCCGCACGGGAAAGCTGTTTGCCTATCAGCATTTTGGCATTGAACCGGATGTATTTACTTTGGCGAAGGGGCTGGGTGGCGGCGTGCCGATTGGGGCGATAGTTGCCCGTGGTGCAGCAGCTGATGTTTTAGGACCGGGACAGCATGCTTCTACTTTTGGAGGAAATCCTTTGGCAACAGCGGTGGCCTATGCTGCCTTTTCGGTAATTATTAATGAAAAACTAGCAGAACAGGCTGCGGAAAAAGGCAAATATGTCAAGACACGTTTTTTAACTTTGCAAAAAGAGAATCATTTAATTAAAGAGGTCAGAGGATTGGGGCTTTTATTAGGGATAGAGCTTTCTATGGAGGGCCAGAAAGTGCAGGAGCTTTGCCGGGAAAAAGGAGTATTAATTAATTGTGTTCAGAATAAGGTTTTACGGTTAACACCTCCTTTAAATATTAGTAATGAAGATTTGGATTACGGAATAAAAATTATTAAAGAAGTATTAGAAAATATTCTGATGGGTTTTGAGGTTTGGAGGTAGCGGAAGATGATTAATTTAAAGGGTCGGGATTATCTTACACTGGCTGATTTCAACAGAGAGGAAATTTGGTATCTCTTAGAGTTGGCTAGAGATTTAAAGAAAAAGCAAAAAGCGGGAATATCCCATGAGTTATTAAAAGGGAAGACCTTGGCGATGATTTTTCAAAAAGCATCTACCCGTACGAGGGTTTCTTTTGAAGCAGCGATGTTTCATTTAGGCGGTTTGGGGATGTTTTTAAATAAGAATGAGCTGCAGATGGGACGGGGAGAACCCATTGAGGATACAGCCAGGGTTTTAGCCAGATATGTTGACGGGATTCTGATCCGTACTTATAGTCATCAGGAGGTTTTAGATCTGGCTAAGTATGCAGAGGTGCCGGTTATTAACGGTTTAACTGATGATTTTCATCCTACCCAGGTTTTGGCCGATTTATTAACCATTTGGGAACAGCAGGGAACGATAGCAGGACTTAAGATGGCCTATATTGGTGATGGTAATAATATGGCGCATAGCTTGCTGCTAGCAGGGGCGATTATGGGGATGGAAGTGACGGTGGCCTGTCCACAAGGTTATGAGCCGAGTTCTTTAGTGGTAGAAAAGGCTCGTACACTAGCGGAAAAACCTGAAAAGATAAGGGTAGTCAGAGAACCGGAAGAAGCCGTTAAAGGGGCTCAGGTTTTATATACGGATGTTTGGGCGAGTATGGGACAAGAAGGGGAAGCAGTGGAGCGCCGCAAGGTTTTCGCGAATTACCAGATCAATCAAAAACTACTTAGCCTGGCTGAAAAAGAGGCTATTGTGCTGCATTGTTTGCCGGCTCATCGTGGTGAGGAAATTACGGCAGAGGTCATAGAAGGGCCTCAGTCGGTAGTGTTTGATGAGGCGGAAAACCGTCTGCACGCCCATAAGGCTATACTGGCCGCCTTACTTGCGTAGTTTAGTAGTTTTTAGTTGATAGTTGATAGTGCTTAGTTGATAGTTTTTAGTAGTTTGTGTTTTTAGTGGTTTAGAGAGATGGAAAAAGGGAAAGGGGTTAGAAGAAAAAATGAAAAAGATTGTTTTAGCATATTCTGGAGGGCTGGATACCTCGATTATTATTCCATGGCTGAAAGAAAAATACGGGTATGAAGTTATTGCCGTGGCTGCAGACGTAGGCCAGGGAGAAGAGCTGGAGCCTTTGCAGGAGAAAGCGATTAAGACAGGGGCAAGTAAACTTTATATTGAGGATTTAAAAGAAGAATTTGTGACAGATTATATTTTCCCAACTTTGAAGGCCGGCGCTGTTTATGAGGGTAAGTACCTGCTGGGGACTTCCTTTGCCCGCCCGCTGATTGCCAAGCGCATGGTGGAAATTGCTAGGCAGGAAGGGGCAGAGGCTATTGCTCATGGGTGTACGGGTAAAGGAAATGACCAGGTGCGTTTTGAGCTTACCATTAAAGCACTGGCTCCGGAGATGAAGATTGTGGCGCCGTGGCGTTTGTGGGATCTAAAATCGAGGGAAGAAGAAATTGAATATGCTCAGGCCCGGAATATTGCTGTTCCGGTGACAAAAGAACGGCCTTACAGTATGGACAGAAATCTTTGGCATTTGAGTCATGAAGGGGCAGATTTAGAAGACCCGGCGAATGAGCCTAAGGATGATCTTTTCTTGATGATTACACCTCCGGAGAAAGCACCGGATCAGGCGACTTATGTAGAGCTGCAGTTTGAAAAAGGGATTCCGGTAGCGGTTAACGGGCAAAAACTTAGTCCCGTCCAATTAATTGAGACTTTGAATACGCTGGCCGGGGAGAATGGGGTAGGGATTGCCGATATGGTCGAAAATCGGCTGGTCGGCATGAAGTCTCGCGGTGTGTATGAGACTCCGGGAGGGACAATTTTGTATAAAGCCCATCAGGAATTAGAGCTGTTAACGCTGGATCGGATGACGCTGCATTATAAGGAGCTGGTGGCCCAACGCTATGCCGAACTGGTTTATGACGGAGTTTGGTTTCATCCTTTGCGGGAGGCTTTGGCGGCTTTTGTCGATGTGACTCAGGAGACGGTTACGGGAACGGTAAAAATGAAGCTATATAAGGGCAACTGCACACCGGCAGGGACAACCTCGCCATATTCCTTGTATAATGAAGCCTTCGCTACTTTCGGGGAAGATGAGGTCTATAATCAAAAGGATGCGGAAGGGTTTATTAATCTTTTCGGTTTGCCCTTGAAGGTGCGGGCGTTGATGAAAAAAGAGGCGGGTTTAAAATAATGAAAAAGATGAAATTGTGGGGAGGCCGTTTTGCCAAAGCAACGGATCAATTAATGGATGATTTTCATTCTTCGATCAGCTTTGACCAGCGGTTGTACCGCTATGATTTACGGGGCAGCATTGCCCATGCCTGGATGCTGGGTGAGACAGGGATTATCACTAGGGAAGAGGCCGCACAGATTATGGCCGGTCTAGAGGAATTGCGGCAGGAAATTGAAGCGGGGAAAGTACAATTTTCTGTTGAAGCGGAAGATATTCATATGAATATCGAGACGCTTCTGACGGAGAAAATCGGGGCGGTGGCAAAAAAGCTGCATACGGCAAGGAGCCGGAATGATCAGGTTACGCTTGATACTAGGATGTATGTGAAGGAGCAGATTGGCGAAACCCAGAAATTGTTGCTGCATTTGCTGGAAACGTTAGCAGTTTTGGCAGAGCAGCACGCGGAGACGATCATGCCTGGATACACTCATTTGCAGATTGCCCAGCCGGTAACCTTGGGGCATCATCTGCTGGCGTATGCGGAAATGTTTAAAAGAGATATGGGACGGCTGGCTGACTGTTACAAACGGACGGACATACTGCCTTTAGGAGCCGGGGCATTAGCCGGGACGACTTTTCCTCTTGATCGGGAGATGGTCGCTCAGGAATTAGGTTTTGCCGCCGTATCGGAGAATAGTATGGACAGTGTTTCCGACCGGGATTATGTGGTGGAGTTTTTGGGAGCGTTGTCGCTGATTATGTTGCATCTTTCCCGTTTTTGTGAGGAAATAATTCTCTGGGGCAGTCAGGAATGGGCTTTTGTGGAGCTGGATGATGCCTATAGCACCGGTTCCTCGATTATGCCGCAGAAAAAAAACCCTGATGTGGCAGAGCTCATCAGGGGGAAAACCGGGCGGGTTTATGGGGATTTGGTGACGTTACTGACGATGTTGAAAGGCTTGCCGTTGGCTTATAACAAGGATATGCAGGAGGATAAAGAAGCGCTTTTTGACGGGGTCAATACGGTAAAGCAATGCCTATCTATCTTTAACCCTATGCTGGCTACCCTGAATTTTAATAAAGAGAGAATGCGGGAAGCTGCGCAAAAAGGTTTTTCTAATGCGACTGATTTGGCTGATTACTTAGTGAGAAAAGGGATGGGTTTTCGGGATGCCCATCATGTCGTGGGCAAGCTGATTAATTATTGTATCGCGCAGGGTAAAGCTTTGGAGGAATTGACGTTAGAGGAATTTCAGAAAGAAAGCGGTTGCTCGGTTGAGGTAATTAAAGCAAATAGAGCGGATAAAGTGAATGCGGGAAATTTGCCAAAAAGAGGGGAAGCTTTGTTTACGGAGGATGTTTATGAGGCGTTGCAGTTGGAAAATGTGGTAAGCCGCCGCCGTACATACGGAGGGACTTCTCCCGAACAAGTCAGAGCGGCAATAGGACGGTTAAAAAAATATCTCGCGGAAGTCAAAGAAGAACTGTCTCAGAATTAAATTTGAGGCAGTTCTTTGTATTTGAGTAATATTAAAAGAGTAGTTGCGTTAATAGTTAGAGTATTGAATTCAACAAAATTAAAGGATAATATTTCCTCATCAACAGGCTCTTTTTTGCAACGTGTGCAAAAATTCGTGAAGAGTATTTGACGCTAACCTTTTTTGGGCGGCGTGCTGAAAAATTCATATACGCCCATACAAAGAAGAAAGACACCAAAAATTTTCCTTAAAAGAGAAGGATCAACATGATTAGCTAGAGTTGACCCTATAAAAGCACCGGCAAGTGCGCCGATCATAAGGGAAAGGGCTAATTTCAGATCAACATTTTTTTGCCGCAGATGCGTGATTACGGCGACGAGAGCGGTAGGAATAAAAGAAGCCAAGCAGACTCCTTGTGCGGTATGCTGGGGAATATGCATCAGAATAACAAGAGCCGGAACAAGCAGGGTTCCGCCTCCGATAGCTAGTCCGCTGAGAATACCCATCAAAAATCCGATTGGATAGATGAGCATTTAAAAAATCATCCTTAATCCGGCTGCCGCCATGAATAGACCAAAAAGCTTGCGTAAGCGGGGCGCCGGGATCTGCTCCATTAGTCTGGCTCCCAAATAGCCGCCTAACATTCCGCTTAGGGCAATTTTTAAGGCGAGGGACCAATCCATATGGTTATTGGCATTATAGATGATTGTGCTGACAATGGCCGTCGGCAAAATAATGGCAAGAGATGTTCCATGGGCGGTATGCTGGTCTTTCTTTAGCAAAAAAACCATGGCGGGGATTAAAATGGTTCCGCCGCCGATTCCTAATAATCCGTTAATGAGACCCGTGATTATCCCGATGCTTCCCAAAAGGATGATATTTTTATAAGAAAAACTCATAATTAAGTAACCCTCCTTACTTTGACTTATAGTCTTTGTCCGGAGGGTTTTTTTTATTACTCGGCAAAAGGCGCTAGGGATCTAGACCGGATGGAGCCAGCCTAAGAAAAAAATCAGCAAAATACCCAGTATAAAACCGATGTGTGCTGTACCGGGACATTGACGGTGTGCTTCCGGAAGAAGCTCCTTCTTCACGATAAAGGCCATCGATCCTCCTGCTAGGGCTAGGAGCAAGGAGATAAAACGAGCGGAGAGGGAGATGAGGATAATTCCCAGTAGAGCTCCCAATGGGGTAATGAGACTAATCAAAAGGCAGATAAGGATAATGCGAGAACGGGGCATTCCGGCCATTACGAGGGGAGCCGCTGTAGCCATACCTTCAGGGATATTATGCAGACTGATGGATAAAGCAATAAGTAAGCCCAGACTTTCTTTAGCGGCATAGCCTACCGCGATGGCCATACCTTCGGGGAGGTCGTGAAGAGCAATGCCAATAGCAATGAGATAGCCCATTTTGAGAAAGTGCGTTTGTTTTTCCGGCTTTTGCAGGCTGTTTTTGAGAGATGAAAAAAGGGAAATAAGAAGATCTAAAAAGAACATTAAAAAAAGACCAAAAATAAAGCCGAGAGAGGCGACGAGAGCATTGCCATAAACAAGGGCCGAAGGGATTAGGTCGAAGATAACCACGGAAGTCATGACTCCTCCTGCCATTCCCAGTAAAAAAGCCAGCACTTTTTTGTCAGGAATTTCCGTAATAAGAATAATTATTGCGCCCAATACGGTAGCCAGACCAGCGATAAGACTTTGCCAGATAATTGCATGAGTCATATTTTTCTCTCCCAAGAATAGATTTTAAGGGTAGTTATTTAAGCATAGTAGCGGAAAGAAAAAATATGACTGAAAAATTTTGCAAAAACAATTGCGACAATTATAAAAAAGTGTATAATAAAGTATGGAGAGTATCAATTTTAATAAAATTGGTTTTAAGTAAACTTAAATAGAATGATGCCATATAAATATATAATATAAAGGGAAAACGAGTTAATATTATGGGGAGGAGAAAAGTAAATGGAATGTGGAGGCATAAAGAGAGTTAACAAAGTTCTGGTTTTATTGATAATAATGATGCTGACGGTTTGCTGTTTACCGTTAAAGGCTTTAGCCATTTCAACTTTTGAGTTACCGTCAAGTAAATGGGGTCTG
>DHPU01000033.1:19871-35197 GCA_002407935.1 Peptococcaceae bacterium UBA5356 | reverse complement strand
CGTCAAGTAAATGGGGTCTGCAATCATCATCAAGTAAATTTGCTATGCAATTACCGTCAAGTAAATGGGGTCTGCGATCATCATCAAGTAAATTTACTTTTGAGTTGCCGTCAAGTAAATGGGGTCTGCAATTGCCATTAGGGGGGGCACTTAAGGCGCCCGCTAATGTTGAGGCTAAAGAAGAAAGTAGTGGATCTGTGCTTGTTACCTGGAAAGCTTCTAATGGGGCAAAGGGCTATTATGTATATTATAAGAGCGGAAATAATGAAGTTAAAAAAACAGAAACGGTTTTTACGTCTTATCGGATAACGGGTTTGGCTAATAAATCTAAATACGAGATATATGTAAAAGCGTATAATAGTAACGGGACATCTGCGGCGAGTGAGAGTGTTAAAAAGAATGATTCGGATCGGAAGGCTCCGTCAAAACCGAAAAACCTAAAGGCGATGGTTATTAAAGAAGGATTTTCTATTTATACTTATTTGAGTTGGGAACCATCAACAGATAATATCGGTATTGAAGGATATAAGGTGTATCGGTTTAATTCGAATAAAGATAGTTCACAAGCGGAGAGAAAATGGACTGTTAAGGCGGCAAATTTTAAAGGGCAAAACTATCTCATGACTACCGATAAAAACATCAAAAAGGATAATGAATACTATTACGTAATAGAAGCTTATGATGAAGCGGGGAATTATTCCGGTTTTAGTAATACTGCTGAGGTCTCCACGAAAGGATATTAAAAAGAAATAAATAATATTCAAAACCTATGCCACAAGGGGTAGCATAGGTTTTGAATATACGAATATAATAATTGAGGTTGCTTAATATTAGCAAATTATATAAAATGGTATTAGGTATAAATTAATTCAGAAGATTACCTAAAACCATTTTTTTTTGTTGCGTTTTTTGTTACTTTTTGGGGGGAATTATTGATGGAAAGTAAAAGGAAAAAAATCGTAGCTTTAGGCATAGATATAGGAGGAACAAAGATTAAAGCAGGCTTGGTTAATGCAGAGGGGAAAGTTCTTTCTCAAAAGGTTATTCCTACCTATAAGGAGCGGGGAGCGGCCTCTGTTTTAAAACAAATAGAGGAAATTATTTGCTTTTTTAAAAACTCTTCATCTAAAGAAATACAGGGAATTGGTTTGGCATTACCGGGACAGGTTGATGACAAAAGAGGACATTGCTTATATTGTCCTAATCTGGGGTGGGGTGAACTGGAAATCAGTAGACGGTTAACCGAAAAAACGGGACTCCCTGTTAGACTGATAAACGATGCTAATGCAGCTTGTTTAGGAGAGCTTTTTTATGGGAAAGGGAAAAAAACAAAAACATTTCTTAGCATAACTTTAGGGACAGGGGTAGGTTCGGGGTTAATTTTTAATGGTCAGCTTTTTACCGGGCGCTTTGGCTCGGGGGTAGAAGCCGGTCATATGGTGATAGATCCTACCGGATATCCATGTTCATGTGGTCGCAGGGGCTGTTGGGAAACCTTGGTTTCTGCACCCGGCATAATCAGACGAACGAAAGAAAAGATGAAAATTATTAAGGATAGCAAAACTGCAAAATTGATTAAAGAAGGTTGTAATGAGGATGAATCGCTGTCCCCGGAAAAAATTTTTCAGGCTGCGCGGGAAGGGGATTTGCTTGCTCGGGAAATAGTCGAGGAAACGGTTTTTTATCTGGCCATTGGGTTGGCCAATCTAATTAATTTATTTAATCCTTTTGAAATAAGTTTGGGAGGTGGAGTGGCTGAAGCAGAAGAAATAATAACTTCGGATCTCATAGAGCAGATTGACAAGAATGTTTTTCCGACTATGAAAGGAAAAGTAAAAATATATAAGGCCACCCAAGGATATTATGGGGGAATTATCGGGGCGTCAACCTTATGGTTACATGAAATAGACATAATCTAATAAAATCAGGTCATTTTTATAAGATTTTTAATAATTTCTTATGGTATTGACAATAATAGAAATTGTCCATAAAATTATCTAATGGAGAGGAGTATTATTGTGAAGGATAGCGGGCCAACTCCCTATGAAATATATCTTTTTCACCAGGGAACTCTTTTTAAAAGTTATGAAATGCTAGGTGCCTATGTAGGACGGGAAAAAGGACGAAAAGGGGTTAGATTTACGGTATGGGCTCCCAATGCTAGGAAAGTAAGGGTAATGGGGGACTTTAATGGTTGGCAGGGAGCTTTAAACTCCATGGAAAGGATTAAAGATTCAAGTATATGGACGGCTTTTATTCCGGGGGCAAAACACGAGGATGGTTATAAGTATGAGATTGAGACTTCCTCTGGGCAAATATTACATAAGGCGGATCCTTATGCTTTTTGGTCTGAATTAAGACCTAAATCGGCTTCGCGGGTATTTGATCTCAGCAGTTATACGTGGGGTGACCGGAAGTGGATGGAAAAGAGGAATGAGGAAGAAGATATTTTTAATCAGCCTCAATTAATCTATGAGGTGCATCTCGGTTCATGGAAGCAGAAAGAGGATGGCAGCTTTTATACTTACCGTGAATTGGCTGATATCTTGGTGAATTATGTAGCCGAGATGGGATATACCCATATTGAGTTATTACCTATATGTGAGCATCCTTTTGATGGATCCTGGGGATATCAGACTACGGGATATTATTCTGTGACTAGTCGCTATGGTAACCCGCATGATTTTATGTATTTTGTGGATCGCTGTCATCAGAAGGAAATAGGCGTAATCCTTGATTGGGTTCCTGCACATTTTTGTAAGGATGCACATGGCTTGGCCAGCTTTGATGGCGCCTATTTATATGAAATTGAGGAGTTTCAAAATTGGGGGACAATGAAATTTGATTATGGCAGACCTGAAGTGCAGAGCTTTCTTATTTCTAATGCGATCTTCTGGTTTGATATGTATCATATTGATGGCCTGAGAGTGGATGCCGTAGCTAGTATGTTATATCTTGATTATGGGAAAGAAGCCGGACAGTGGATTCCTAATAAGCATGGGGGAAATGGTGATCTAAACGCTATCGCTTTTCTAAAGAAACTGAATGAGGTCTGTTTTTCTTATTTTCCGCAAGCTTTGATGATAGCGGAAGAGTCAACGGAATGGCCTTTAGTTACCGGACCAACCTATGCAGGAGGATTAGGCTTTAATTTTAAGTGGAATATGGGTTGGATGAATGATAGTTTGGAATACATGGGGAAGAGTCCTGTTTACAGAAGCTGGCACCATAATTTACTAACCTTTTCTTTTATGTATGCTTTTTCGGAGAATTTTATTTTACCTTTATCCCATGATGAGGTTGTTCATGGCAAAAAGTCGCTTATTGATAGGATGCCGGGGGATTATTGGCAAAAGTTTGCTAACCTTAGAACGTTTTTGGGTTATATGATGGCTCATCCCGGGAAAAAACTCTTATTTATGGGTGGTGAGTTTGCGCAGTTTATTGAATGGCGATACTATGAAGGGCTAGAGTGGCATCTTCTTGATTTTGAAATGCACCAAAAATTTCATACGTATGTTCAACACTTGAATTGGATATACCGAAGAGAGAAGGCTTTTTGGGATCTTGACCATGGATGGGAAGGCTTTCAGTGGATTGATTGTCATAATAATCAGCAGAGCATTCTCACTTTTGCACGTTGGAGTAAGGATATTAATGAATTTGTTGTGGTCTTGTGCAACTTTACTCCCCAGTATTATGAGGATTATCGGATCGGTGTTCCTTGTGCAGGAATATATAAAGAGATCTTTAATAGTGATCTTAAGGATTATGGAGGATCAGGGAAAAGAAACGAAGGAGAGTTAATTACAGAGAATACAGCTATGCACGGACAGCCTTACTCTTTTGCAATTAAAGTTCCTCCTTTAGCATGCGTTCTTTTGAAAAAAGAACGAGAAATAAAGGAACGTCTTTCTGGGAAAAATAGTTTAGGCTAATCTTAAAGCAGGAGGTTTTGCATGTTTAAAGATAAAAAGGCTTTTAAAGAAGCTTACCTGAATAAATTCATTAAAACTTACGGGAAACCAATTGAAGAAGGTAGTAACCCGGAAAAATATAATGTTCTTGCTCGTTTAGTTAGAGATTATATCGGGGACAAATGGTATGAAACTAACCAGTTTTATAAACAAAAAAAAGTAAAGGAGGTTTATTATTTTTCGATTGAATTTCTTTTAGGGAGGCTTTTAACTAATAACCTGGTTAATCTGGGCATAAAAAACATTGTGATGGAAGGTCTGGGGGATTTAGGCATAAGCTTAACCGAACTGGAAAGTGAAGAAGAAGATGCGGGGTTAGGAAGCGGTGGATTGGGGAGGCTGGGGGCTGACTTTATGGATTCTTTAGCTTCTCATAATTTGCCGGGACATGGTTGTGGGATTAGATATCGTTATGGGATGTTTGAACAAAAGATTGAGAATGGTGAACAGGTGGAGACTCCTGACGACTGGTTAAAAAAGGGTTATCTTTGGGAATACCGCAGGCCTGATAAGTCTGTGGAGGTAAGATTTGGTGGTAAGGTTAGGGTTCATTACGTGGATGCCAGGATGGTTTTTAGTCATGAAGAATATGAATCGGCCTTGGCTGTTCCGTATGATGTTCCGATGGTGGGGTATCGGAACAATATTGTGAATACTCTCCGCTTGTGGAGTGCGGAAGCTCCTGAAGAGGATTTTGATTATTCCTCTTTTCAGCGCGGCGATTATATGAAGGCGGTAGAAAGAAAATATTCGGCAGAATCAGTTTCCCAAATTCTTTATCCTGACGATACTTATTATGAAGGTAGAAAGTTAAGGCTTAAACAGCAATACTTTTTTGTATCGGCAGGGCTACAGAGTATTGTGCGAAGATATAAGAAGCAATACTTAACCTTTCATTCTTTTTCTGAAAAGGTGGCTATTCATATTAATGATACGCACCCTGCGCTGGTTATTCCGGAATTGATGCGAATTTTGCTGGATGAAGAGGGAATGGGCTGGGATGAGGCTTGGAAGATTACTACTGCTACAGTTTCCTATACCAATCATACAATTATGCCGGAAGCCTTGGAAAAATGGCCGCTTGATTTATTTAAAAGTTTATTACCTAGGATTCATATGATTATCGAAGAAATTAACGAGCGTTTTTGTCAGGAACTATGGAGCAAATATCCGAGCATGGAAAAGGTTAGAGAAATGGCCATCATTAGTGACGGTTATATCAAAATGGCTCATTTAGCTTTGGTGGGAAGTAACAGTGTGAATGGTGTGGCTAAAATTCATTCAGAAATCTTGAAGAAACAGGTTATGCATGATTTTTATGAATATTATCCGTATAAGTTCAACAATAAGACTAATGGAATTACTCACCGTAGATGGCTTCTCATGGCTAATCCTCGGCTAGCCCAGTTGATTACTGATACGATTGGGTCAGGGTGGATTAAACATCCTACTGATTTAACAAATTTGCTTCCGTTTAAGAGTGATTCATTTTTTCGGGAAGAGTTTGCCCAGATCAAGTTGGAAAACAAGGAGCGTTTAGCGAAGTTTATTAAGGAAAAGACCGGGTGGGAGGTTAATCCGTATTCTGTTTTTGATATCCATATTAAGAGGATTCATGCCTATAAAAGACAATTACTTAATGTCTTACACATTATGCACTTATATAGCAAATTACTAGAAAACCCTAATCTGGAGATGAACCCTCGAACCTTTATTTTTGCCGGAAAGGCTGCCCCGGGGTATTATTTAGCTAAAAAGATCATCAAATTAATTAATACGCTAGCTTTGATCATTAATAATGATCAGACTATTGGAGGAAAATTAAAGGTTGTCTTTTTGGAGAATTATAATGTTTCCTTGGCCGAATTAATTATCCCTGCAGCGGATGTCAGTGAACAGATTTCTACAGCCAGCAAAGAGGCTTCCGGAACCGGTAATATGAAATTCATGTTAAATGGTGCCATAACGATAGGAACTTTAGATGGAGCTAATATAGAAATATTTGAGAAGGTTGGGTCGGAGAATTTTCTTGTTTTTGGCTTGACGGCGGGGGAAGTATTAAACTATTACCGGTATGGTGGTTATTCTTCTTGGAATTTACGTAATCGGGAAGAAAGTATTAGAAAAGTAACAGAGCAATTGATTAACGGGTTTTTAGGAACTCCCCGAGAGGAGTTTATGGTGATATATGAACATCTTTTAAATCATAATGATGAATTTTTCGTTTTAAAGGATTTTCGTTCTTATCTAAGTGCTCAGGAAAAAATCAATGAGTTATATAGTGAGCGGGAAAAGTGGTTGAAAATGAGTATTGCTAATGTTGCTCATGCGGGTGTCTTTTCCAGTGATAGAACCATTAATGAATATTCAGTGGGCATATGGAATCTTAAACCTGTTGTAAAATAGTAAGACGAAAATTTAAATAATCAAACCAGGAGAAGGAAAGATGAAGAGAAAAGAATGTATTGCAATGCTTCTGGCAGGTGGGCAGGGGAGCCGCTTAAGGCTTTTAACTAAAAACTTGGCTAAGCCTGCTGTCCCTTTTGGCGGTAAGTACAGAATTATAGATTTCAGTCTGAGCAATTGTATTAATTCAGGGATAGACACGGTCGGTGTTTTAACCCAATATAAACCTCAAATTCTCAACGCTTATATTGGGGTAGGTAATGCTTGGGATTTGCATTGTTATGGGATGGATGGGGGAGTAACGATTTTGCCGCCCTATCACCGGGAAGATGGAGGGGAGTGGTATAAGGGGACGGCTCATGCCATCTATCAGAACCTGGAATTTATCGAAAAATATAATCCGAAATATGTTTTGATTATTTCAGGAGACCATATTTATAAAATGGATTATTCCTTAATGTTAAAAGAGCATCAAGAAAAAGAGGCTGCGGTTACTATTTCCGTCTTAGAGGTTCCTTGGGAAGAAGCCCCGCGTTTTGGGATTATGAATACAGATAAAGACGGGCAAATAGTAGAGTTTGAAGAAAAACCACTTTCCCCTAAAAGCAATTTGGCTTCTATGGGTGTTTATATTTTTAATTGGGATGTCTTGAAAACATATTTACAAAAGGATGCGGCTGATGCTAATTCCGAGCATGATTTTGGTAAAGATGTGATTCCTCAAATTTTAAGAGAAGGATTAAAGATGTATGCTTATTCTTTCCAAGGATACTGGAGAGATGTAGGTACGGTGGAAAGCTACTGGGAAGCCAGTATGGATATTTTAGACGATCATGATTATCTGGATTTTTTTGATAGCAGTTGGCGCATATACTCTGCCCCTGTCTCACAGCCGCCTCATTATATAAGTCCGGAAGCTCAAATAAATAAGACTTTAATTTCTGACGGATGCAGGGTGGAGGGTGTGTTGGATCATTCAATCCTCTTTCCGGGTGTATCTGTTGGTCAGGATTCTTGGATTAAGGATTCAATTATTATGTCGGGTGTCAAGATTGGTCAGAAGGTTAAAATCGAAAAAGCCATTATTGGTGAAAATACAGAAGTGGGAGATGGATCACACATTGGCGGAGATGGAATTACCGTGATTGAGGATTGTCAGGTTCTACCGGAAAATTCTCAGGTTGGTCGGCTTTTAAGGTTGAAGAAAAAGGTGAATACAGCAGAGAAAGTTAGTGAATTACTTGGATAAGGGGATATTTAGATGAAAGATGTAATGGGGCTAATTCATCACATTAAAGACGAAAAGGCTTTTGGAGAAATAACCAAAAATCGTTGTGTAGCGGCTATCCCTTTTGGCGGGAAATATCGTTTGGTAGATTTCCCTTTATCGAATATGGTTAATGCTGGGATCTCTAATATCGGGATTATTACCTCTTTTAATATGAGGTCTTTGGTAGATCATCTGGGAAGGGGAGAGGAGTGGGGATTAGACCGCAAGCAAGATGGGCTTTTTATTCTACCCGCTGCAGCTATGGATAGTAGTGAAAACAAAAGAAGGTTAGATCTAGAGGATATTTATGTAAATCTAGATTATTTGGATAAATGTCGGCAAGAATATGTGCTTATTTCCGGAAGTAATATTATTTGTAATCTGGATTTGCGTAAGGTTTTAGCGTTTCATCAAGAAAAAAAGGCTGATATTACGGTAGTTTACAAGGAAGGATATCAGTTTTTAGAGCGGGATAAGCAGCGCGGTGTCTATTTGGAGAAAGGGCCAGGAAAACGAATTTCGGCTGTAAACGTCGGCATTTCCTCCCCCAAAGCAGTTGTTTCGCTGGATATTTATCTAATGAAAAAAGCATTTCTTTTAAAGCTCTTACAGGAGTGCGTAAAGAAGGGCAGATGGGATTTTGTTAGTGATGTTTTAGCGGAAAGAGTTAAGCAGTTAAAAATATATGGGTATGCTCATAAGGGGTATTTGGCGATAGTAAATTCTTGGCAGAGCTTATTTAAGCATGAGATGGAATTGCTGGATGGGCAAGTTTTACAAGAACTATTTTTCTCCAAGGGTAAGATTTATACGAAAATCAAAGATGGGCCACCTGCCAGATATTGTGAAGGTTCAAAAATTCGCAATGTCTTAACTACCAATGGCTGTTTCATTGAAGGCAGCGTCGAGAACAGTATTCTCTTTCGCAAAGTGAAAATAGGAAAGGGTGCGGTAATTCGTAACAGCATTCTGATGCCTAAAGTGGAAATTGAAGAGGATGTTGTTTTAGATAATGTTATTTTAGAGAAGGGTGTTCATGTTCATAAGGGGATTAAGTTAACAAGTAACAAGAAGGATCCTGTAATAATACCTAAAAACAAAGAGGTTTGGGAGGGTTGTAATTAAAATGTTAAAAGTACTTTACGTTGCTTCGGAAAGCGCTCCTTTTGCTATGACCGGCGGTCTTGGTGATGTAATTGAAAGTCTGCCTTTGGCGATAAGGAAAAAGAAAGTAGATGCCAGGGTGATTATGCCTAAGTATGGCAACATTCCGGCCGAATATAAAAAAGAAATGGTACATCTTAAAAGTTTTACTGTACCTGTGGGCTGGAGAAAGCAGTTCTGTGGGCTAGAGGTTTTTGAATATCAAGGGGTTACCTATTACTTTTTGGATAATGAAATGTATTTTAAACGGGAAGGTATTTACGGCTATTTTGATGAAGCAGAAAGGTTTTCTTTTTTCTGCAGAGGAGTGTTGGAAAGTCTGCCTTATATGGAGGATTTTGCACCGGATATCTTGCACTGCAATGATTGGCAGACAGGGTTAATTCCTTTACTCTTAAAAGAATTTTATCAGGATAATTCGTTATATCAGAAGATAAAGACTGTTTTCACCATCCATAATTTAAAATATCAGGGAGTATTCCCGATGGAAGTTGATGATTTATTAGGTTTAGATTCGTCGTATAAGAACTATGAGGGCTTGGAGTTTTATGGCAAGGTCAATTATATGAAAGCAGGCATTGTTTATGCGGACTGGGTAACGACTGTTAGTGAAACATATGCCCAGGAAATAAAGAATGCTTATTATGGGGAAAATTTGGATGGCATACTGAGAAAATATGAAGACAAATTACAGGGAATTATTAATGGACTTGATTACAATAAATATAACCCCGAAACTGATCCGCATATCTATGTTAATTATCGGACGGCACTTGCCAAGAAAGAGCAAAACAAAGTTAAGCTTCAGGAAGACTTAAGCCTGCCCGTGCAAAAAGTACCCCTTTTAGCCATGGTTTCTAGATTGACTCGTCAAAAGGGGCTGGATTTACTCATTTATATTTTGGAAGAATTAATGTCGATGGATGTACAATTAATTATTTTGGGCATGGGTGAACCTGGTTATGAATATGAGTTACGGAGAGCGGCGGAAAGACACTCGGCCAAAATGAGAACTTATTTCATGTTTAACGAAGCAATGGCCCGGAAAATTTACGCTGCCTCCGATCTCTATCTGATGCCCTCTCTTTTTGAACCATGTGGGTTAAGCCACTTGATTGCCCTTCGCTATGGGACTTTACCCGTAGTGAGAGAAACAGGAGGCCTGAAGGACACCGTCCTTTCTTATAATGAGTATACCGGTGAAGGAAACGGATTTAGTTTTGCTAATATTAATGCCCATGATTTTATGAATACCATCAAACGTGCCCTTGATTTTTATAATAATCAACCTGCTGTTTGGAATAATATAGTGAAAAATGCCTTTAAATCAAATTACAGTTGGACTAATTCCGCGCAAAAATATGTTGACCTTTATGAAAAGGTGATAAAATGGCCATAACCTGGATTTTTCATGATACCCACAAAAAGGAATATCGCAGCCCCTTTGGGGCTGTTCCTGCTTATGAATCGATTACTCTTCGACTGGGGCTAAAGACAACCTCGAAAATTGAATCGGTTATTTTGCGTCTGTGGAAAAACAATGATGGTGTAGAAAACCAAGAAATGCATTTTGAAAAAAGTCAAGAAGCGGGGAGCTTTTATACTACGGCAATAACGACATCGGTGGTGGGACTTTATTGGTATTATTTTGTGGTTATTACCGGAGGCAAGGTCTATTATTATGGTAATAACAATGAGCGGCTGGGTGGATTAGGTTTGCTTAGGGAACAGGTTCCCCCACCTTTTCAGATCACGGTTTATCAAGATTTTGCAGTACCTGCTTGGTTTACTGAAGGTGTCATGTATCAAATTTTTGTGGATCGTTTTTATAATGGTAATGAACAGGGACAGGTAAATAATCCCAAGAAGGGTTCACTTATACATGGAAGGTGGGATGATACTCCTATGTATATAAAAGAGCCTGAAACAGGGGCTATTTTGCGTTGGAACTTTTTTGGCGGCAATTTAGAGGGGATTATTAAAAAACTGCCTTATTTAAAAGAGTTAGGGATTAGTGTAATCTATTTAAATCCCATTTTTGAAGCGCCTAGTAATCATAAATATGATACGGCAGATTATAAAAAAATAGATCCCATGTTTGGCACCAATGAGATTTTTCGTGAATTATGTGTCAAAGCACGAAAGTTAAAGATCCGGATTATTTTGGATGGAGTTTTTAGTCATACAGGTAGTGATAGTATTTATTTTAATATGGAGGGGAATTACCCGGAATTGGGGGCTTATCAGTCTCCGAGTTCACCTTATTATAGTTGGTATCGTTTTAAGAAGCACCCTGATGAATACGAGAGCTGGTGGGGGATTGGGACATTACCTAATGTTAATGAGTTGGATCCTTCCTATCAGAAGTATATGTTGGAGGATAAAGACAGTGTAGTACGGTACTGGATGAGGATGGGAGTTGCCGGCTGGCGGTTGGATGTGGCTGATGAATTACCCGATGAGTTTATTAAGAAAATGCGTTTAGTCCTGAAAAAGGCTAATCCGGAATCTATCTTGATTGGAGAGGTATGGGAAGATGCGTCTAATAAGATAAGTTATGGGGAGAATCGTCAGTATTTATGGGGAGAAGAGCTTGATTCGGTGATGAATTATCCTTTCCGTAATATTTTGTTAGATTTTATTTTAGGACGGATTAGTGCGCAGCAGATGCACAGAAGGGTGATGAGTCTTTTCGAAAATTACCCGCCCCCTCATTTCTATAACATGATGAATTTAATAGGCAGTCATGATGTTCCCAGAGTTTTAACTCTTTTAGGTGAAGCACCAGCAGAGCAGATGATTCATCCCAAGGATAAAGAGAAATTCAGGCTTAATCCACGGCAACGAAGGCTGGGGTTAGCGCGCTTAAAGCTGGCAGCTCTTTTTCAGATGTGTTTTCCCGGAGTACCTTGTATTTATTATGGGGACGAAGCCGGGCTGGAGGGCTATGCGGATCCGTATAACCGGGGGACTTATCCTTGGGGCAGGGAAGAAACAAAATTGGTGAGTTTTTACAAAAAAATTATTGCTTTGAGGAATAATTATACTGCTTTGCAAAAAGGGCGTTGGGTTTCCGCGATGGCCGAAGGGGATGTATACGCATTTTTTAGAGTCGCGGATGAAGAGGTTTTTTTGATGCTGTTTAATCGAAACAAAGAAAAAGAACAAAAGATAACCTTGGAGTTAGCAATGGAATATCGAGGCGTGTGGAAGGAAGTATTTCCTCAGGAGAAGGAGCCGGAGGGGCAGCAAGATAAGCAACGATCCTTAAAGATCGTTCTGCAACCCCTTGAAGGTAAAGTATTCATGAGAGGATAAGCAGAAGAGTATAAGTCTGAGAGTATAATGAGGCACATTAGTGGGGGGTGCATTGCTGTTGCAATTGAATAAAGCCAGTGGTGTTTTACTTCATCCTACTTCTCTTCCTTCCAAATATGGAATAGGAGAATTAGGGCAGGAGGCACGGGATTTCGTTGATTTTTTAAAGAGCTGCGGTTTAACGCTGTGGCAGGTTTTACCCCTTAATCCGATCGGCTATGGGGAGTCACCTTATCAAGCATTTTCCGCTTTTGCCGGGAATCCTCTCTTGATTAGCTTAGATACTTTGCAGGAAGAGGGGTTTTTAACTACCAAAGAATTAGCGGTTGTCCCTTCTTTTCCGGAAGAAAAAGTGGATTATGCGGCTTGTCAGGATTTTAAAGAGAAGATGTTACGTCAGGCTTATAAAGGGTTCAGAGGAATTGCCAACAAAGGGGTCAATTATCAGGAATTTATGGAGAAAAATACTTTTTGGCTTGCTGATTATGCTCTGTTCATGGCTTTAAAGGAGTATTTTCATTATGTTCCGTGGAATTTTTGGGATAAAGCGATAGCCTTGCGGGAGCCGGAGGCTATTAAATATTGGGAAGAAAAATTAAGTGAAGAGATCAATTATCAAATCTTTTTGCAATATGAATTTGATATGCAGTGGAAGGCCATTCGAGCATATGCGGTGCAAAACGGCATCAAAACAATTGGGGATCTGCCAATTTATGTGGCTTACGACAGCAGTGATACATGGGTTTATCCGCATCTTTTTGAATTAGATGATTTAGGAAACCCGTTGAAGGTAGGCGGTGTCCCTCCGGATTATTTTAGTGCTACGGGTCAATTATGGGGTAATCCTCTTTACAAGTGGGGAGAGATGGAAAAGGATGATTACTTATGGTGGCGCGAACGGATTAAAGCATTAATGGATTTGGTGGATATCATCAGAGTCGATCATTTTCGCGGGTTTGAGGCGTATTGGGAGGTTCCGGCCAGTGAATTAACAGCTATTAATGGCAGGTGGGTTCAAGGACCGGGAGAAAAGTTCTTTAGAGTTCTCTCTAGTTATTTGGGTGAATTGCCGTTGCTGGCAGAAGATTTAGGGATAATTACACCGCAGGTCGTGGAATTAAAAGATAAATTCGCTTTTCCCGGGATGAAGGTAATGCAGTTTATTGATCGTGAAGCGTTAGGCGATAGTCAGGATGAAGGCAATTGGGCATATTATACGGGAACGCATGATAATGATACTTTGCTGGGGTGGCTTCGGCAGACGGTTTTTGCGCAATTGAGCCGTTGCGGTAGAGAAAAAATACGGGCGGAGGATCTTTGTTGGGAGCTGATTGAGATAGTGATGCAGAGTCGGGCGAAATGGGCTATTATTCCTTTGCAGGATTTTCTGTGTCTGAATTCTTGGGCAAGGATGAATACGCCCGGTACAGTAGGAGAAAATTGGGAGTGGCGGTTTAAAAAAAAGGTTTTAACAAAGAAATTAGCTCAGAGAATTAAAAAGCTGGTCACCAAATATGGTCGTTGAAAAGGTGGTTTTAGTGATGAACGAAAAAGGTAGTTGGGATAGATATCAAGCCTGTCATTATCATAATGAAATGTTAGGGTTAACACTTGATTATAGTTGTATGGCTCTTCCGGCCGGGTATTTTCAGGAAATAGAGCCGCAGATGCGGCAAGCACTTCGGGCGATGGAAGAATTAGAAAAGGGCAAAGAGGCGAATCCTGATGAGGGAAGAAGGGTCGGTCATTATTGGTTAAGGGATGCGGCGCTTGCCCCAAGTCGGGAAATAGGGGAAAAGATAGTTGATACCAAAAAGAAGATTCAAGATTTTGCCCGTGAAATTCGGGCGGGGAAAATTGTAGCTGCAAAAGGACAGCCATTTACAAGGTTTCTGCTGATTGGGATTGGGGGATCGGCGCTGGGACCGCTCTTAATGAAGGATGCTTTCCAATTTAAGCAAGCACGGAAAGGATTACAGGGATATTTTCTGGATAATACCGATCCGGATGGGATAGCGCAAGTTTTGGAGGAATTAGCTCCTTATCTGGGGGAAACGCTGGTT
The DNA here is from genome assembly GCA_002407935.1 of Peptococcaceae bacterium UBA5356. GTDB lineage: Bacteria > Bacillota > Peptococcia > DRI-13 > DTU073 > UBA5356. The sequence continues at coordinate 20,999 of DHPU01000033.1, read as the reverse complement.
ATTGTTATTTCGAAAAGCGGCGGGACGATTGAAACGCGAAACGGGATGCTGGAGGTTCAACATTATTTTGCGGCACAGGGTCTTAATTTTGCCCGGCAAGCCGTGGCGATTACCACAGCGGGAAGCAAAATGGATAAACTGGCTCAGGAAGAAGCCTGGTTGGAGAGGTTCTACATCTGGGACTGGGTGGGTGGACGTACTTCGATTACTTCAGCAGTAGGCTTACTTCCTGCCGCTCTACAGAATATTGATATTGAGGCTTTTTTGGCAGGGGCACGGGAGTGTGACGAAGCTACGAGGGATACTCAGTTATTAGCTAATCCGGCCGCTATTTTGGCTGCGCTGTGGCATGCGGCCGTTAAAAAAGGCGGAAGGGGAAATATGGTGGTGCTGCCTTATCGGGACAGTCTCCAATTATTTTCCCGTTATCTACAGCAGTTAATTATGGAATCTTTGGGTAAAGAAAAAGACTTAGCTGGGAGGATTGTGCAGGAAGGGCTAACTGTTTTTGGAAATAAGGGTTCTACGGATCAACATGCTTATTTTCAACAGCTTTTAGACGGGGTTTATGATGCCTTGGTTGTTTTTCTGGAAGTGAAAAAAGACCAGCGTCAGAGGCCGGTCTTTATCGAAGAGGAGATGACCAGTGGGGATTATTTGAAAGCCTTTTTGGAAGGATCCCGACGGGCTCTGCACCAAAAAGGGCGTGATTCCTTGACCATTAGTCTGGAGGAATTAAGTCCCCGTACGATGGGCTGTCTGATCGCCCTTTTTGAAAGGGCTGTCGGTTTATATGCAAGCCTAGTGAATGTAAACGCGTATCATCAACCGGGGGTAGAATTGGGCAAGAAAGGAGCCAATTTTTATATTGGCTTGCAACGGCAGGTTTTACAGTTTTTACGGGAAAAGAAAGGGCAGGCCTTTACCGCGGAAGAAGTAGCCAAGGGAATAGGGGCTGCCGAGGAAATCGAGTTAGTTTATAAGATTCTGGAACATTTATTTGTGAATGCGCGGCACTCTCTGAAGCGGGAGCAAGGGAAAAATCTGTTTAACGCACAGTATTTCATTTTTTAGCCAAGGGCTGCCTCGGGGTTCCGAATTCTTGGACAGAACAGTCCTAAGCTTGGC
>DHPU01000033.1:14489-19712 GCA_002407935.1 Peptococcaceae bacterium UBA5356 | reverse complement strand
CTAGCGCCGACATCCGTGTCGGCGGCTTCGGTATCACTAGCCTCGCCTTCGCTAAGGACGTTTAGCTGCCCAATAATAGTCACCCTCCGGCAGCACCTTGTCTAAATAGTACATGCCTTGAGTTTCAAGTAGGGTCTAAATAGTTTCAATGATATTCAAAGTGTCCTTTTTAAGCTTCTCCAGCTGTTGAGTTGCATCTAGCTGACTTTGACCTTTTACCCCGAAGTAGATTTTTAGCTTAGGTTCGGTACCGGAAGGACGGATACAGCACCAGGAGCCGTTAGTAAAGAAGTATTGCAGCACATTGGAGCGAGGTAAAGTAATGGGTTTTTTCTTTTGGGAGAAGCAGTGATATTCTTCAGCGGTGAGATAATCTTTTCTTACTGTTATTTTATTTCCGGCAATTTCTGTAGGGGGGTTATCCCGAAAATAAGCGATAATTTTGGCTAGTTGTGCTTGGCCTTTTAGTCCGGGAAGCGTGATATTTACCAGGTCTTCTTTAAAATAACCATATTTTTCAAAAAGCTGTTCCAGGCGTTGCGTAAGGTCTAGTTCTTGCTTTTTGTAGAACAGAGCCATTTCCGCGATAATTAAGCATGTTTGAATAGCATCTTTATCGCGGACATAGTCTCCCAGGAGATAACCAAAGCTTTCTTCGTAACCAAAGAGAAAGGAGTGACTTTTTGTTTTAGCAAACTCGGCTACTTTTTCCCCGATATATTTAAATCCTGTTAAGACATCAAGGTGTTTAACGCCATAGTCTTTGGCAATGGCTACACCCATTTCAGAGGTAACAATGGTTTTAATCAGAATACTGTTTGGTGCCAGTGTTCCTTTTTGGGCTTTCATTTGCAGCAGATAATCAATTAAAAGAGCTCCTGTCTGGTTACCGGTAAGACTAACATATTCGCCCTCTTTATTTTTGATGGTCAAACCAACTCTATCAGCATCCGGATCGGTAGCCAAAATAATATCGGCATTAATTTTGCAGGCTAATTTAATGGCTAAGGCACAAGCGGCTGTATCCTCCGGATTAGGGCAAACTACGGTAGGAAAGGAGGGATCGGGATCGACTTGTTCTTTAACCAAATGAGCATTTGCAAAGCCGGTTGCTTGAAATAATCTGGTTAAAGGGATTAGACCGGTACCATGAAGAGGGGTATAGACTATTTTCAACTCAGCAGCATCCTTGAGGAGTTCTTCATTTAAAATCAAGTTTTTGGTTTTTTGCAGATATGTTTCAAGAATCTCATCTTTAATCCAGACGAGTAGACCTTGCTTTTCAGCCACTGATCTTGCGGCAATAGTAATGGCAAATTCGTTGTCAATCTTCTTAATTTCTTCAGTTACAGCGAGAGCTAAACTGTCGGTAATTTGTCCGCCATGATCCCAGTACACCTTATAGCCGTTATACTCCTTAGGATTATGGCTGGCGGTGATAACAATTCCGGCAGTAGCCTGTAGTTGCACTACGGCGTAAGAAAGAATGGGAGTTGGAGTGATTTGTTCAAAAACATAGGTTTTGATTCCGTTTTTGATCAGTACTAAGGCTGTTTCCAGGGCAAATTCCTTTGATTTATATCTGGAATCATAGGCAATGACGATTTTTTTCTCTTGCTGCGGATAAGTCTTCTTGAGGAGGTTGGCGAGACCTTGACTAGCCTTGCGGATGGTAAAAATATTCATCCGGTTAGTTCCTGCCCCAATGATTCCTCGCATACCGCCTGTGCCGAACTCCAGATATTTATAAAACCTTTCCTCAATTTGAGCAGGATTTGTTTCAATAGAAACGAGCTCATTATGTAATTCCTCATTATTTTTTAGGTTTTCTTTCCATCTTTGGTAGATTTCCAAATATTGTTCCATTGAAAAACCCTCCCTTAAAATGACGATATTTAAGTAATTGAACCACAACTAAAAAACCGCAATTTGTGCGGCTTTTTAAAACATGGTCTGATATTATAATATACTACATGAAAATAAATTCAAGGGAGCACGTTAATATTTTCTACAATTTTTATGATGATTTTATAATTATATTGAAAATGCATTAAATCTACTGCAAATGGTTGACTTTATTACATACATATATTACCATGTTTTACGGGATGATAATATATGTCACAATTATATTCAATCTCAAAAGAAAGGCAGATGAACCGTTAAAAAGCTTAATATAAGCAATGAAATATAGCCTTATGTTTTGCGGAATGTATGTTAAAAAAGGAGGAGAAATTACATGAAATTAGAAAAATTCAAATATTCCCTAATTGTGGTTTCAGTATTGTTCCTTAGCTTAATACTGAGTACCTCACAAATAGTGTATGGGGCGAGCTATGTTAAGGGGCAGTCTTTGGTTGTCGAGGATCAGGAAAAGGCGAGCAAGGGCTTTAAATTCCCCGGATTAGATATTACATGGCTGGACTTTGAAAATGATATTATCAGAGCTTTTTCAACCATGCCTAATCAATTTTCCGAAGGAATTTTTACCCTTAATATGTCCTCTAAAACAGTGAGTTTTGATACTTCAGGGGAAATAATATCAGTTGGGGATTATGCCGGTGTAATGAGGTTTTCCGATGGGATGGCTTTGGTCAGCAAGCAACTTCCACGTGCGGAAAAGGATTCTTCCGGGTTTCGTGTCGGGCCTCCGGAGTTTATTTACGGTTATATAGACAATAAAGGCAATGAGGTCATTCCTTTAGGGAAACTAAATGGTCTGAATTCGGATTTCCATGAAGGCTTTGCGGTAATTGGTGAATCTTATCAAAAAAAGGGCTTTATTAATAAAGCCGGGGAAATAATCATACCGCAGATTTATTTGAATGCAGGAGATTTTTCAGAAGGTCTTGCCCCGGTTCAAAGCACAGACACAAAGCTTTGGGGCTATATAGACAAAACCGGGAAGTTGGTCATTCCTATGGAGTATGAAGCTGCAAAATCATTTAGCGATGGAGTTGCTTATGTCGGTAAAAACGGATTGGCAGGCTATATAGACAAAACCGGAAAGACGGTGCTTGATTTTAAGTATAAAACGGAAGAAGAAAATAGAGCCGATAGAAGCTTTTATAATGGACTTGCCGTTGCCTTGGATCACTCAGGTAAATATGGTTACATAGATAAGACCGGAGACTTTGTTATTCCGGCAAAACACAAGGAGGCAGCTCCATTTAAGGGGGATGTTACCATTGTCACTTCGGAAAATCAAGCTTATATAAATGGATATGGGTCCACCTTTTTAATTAATAGGCAGGGGGAAAGAATAACGCCATTATGGCATTATGGGCACTATTATGGAGAATCAATGGAAGCGGGTCTTATTCGAGTAATCTATCCATACGGCTCCGGTTCAAACCAGACTATTTCAATGTTAAATAAATATGGTGCAGAGATTATTCCTTCTTCTTTAAATATAAATAATATCAGCCCATTCAATGAAGGATATGCTCTGTTGGTTTGCTTTGGTAAAGATGGAGACCCTGCTATTGGACTGGTAAAAAGACCCGAAAATATTGAAGAAAAGAAAAGCGGAAAGTTAATTAAGGTATTCATAGACGGAAAACAGCTTAATTTTACAGATACGGATCCCATAATCGAAAGTTCCAGAACCTTGGTACCGATGAGAGCTATATTTGAGAGTTTAGGTGCAGAGGTGCACTGGGATCAGACAAATCACATTGCTTCTGGTAAAAAAGACGGAACTGCGGTATCTCTAAAAATTGGAGAAGACAAAGGCTATATAAACGATAAAGCCATAGCACTGGATGCTCCCGCGAAAATTCAAGATGCCAGAACGCTTGTGCCTTTGAGATTTATAGCCGAAAGCTTCAACGCAGAGGTAAGATGGGATGATGCAACCAAGTCAGTCGTCATTAATACAAAAAAATGATACCAAAATTCTAACATAATATCCTTGACATATTATACGTAAACAGTCAATTCCACGATAATAACATCCATCAGTAGGTAGAAGCCTAAAAAACATTTTTTGATGCAAACAACACAACCGCAATTCCTTGCGGTTGTGTTGTTTGCACTGGAGCTGGTGGTCGGATTTGAACCGACGACTTGTGGTTGTTCGTAAGGTAGTATAGATTACTTTTTATTTTCTTCGTCGTCTACACGGTATTCATGTGCGACCGGTTTGTAGTCCGTCTTATATTTTTGATACTTTTCACCTTGAGGAACCGATTCCTCCTGATCCAAATCGTCCGTGTATTCGATTGGCTCTGTGCAGATGGCGTCCAGCAAAATTTTCTCAAGGTGTTCAAATTCCGAATATTGACCAAGGCTGGCCATCACAAGTGCATTTCGGACATATCCGGCACTGGTAGCCAAAAGCTCTTTATCAAAGTAATAATCGTAATCCTCAACAAAGAAAGTCATCAGCATTACGATGGTTCGCGTGTTTCCTTCACGGAAAGGGTGTACTTGCCACAATAGAGGAAACATCCTAGCAATCTGAGCGGCGAAATCTTCGCGGCTCAGATTGCGCCATTTTATCTTATTTATTGCTTTCCATGCTGAATCCAAGTCCTTCTTGATGTTATCGGCATCAGAATACCAGACACTTATTCCTGCTAATAGAGGTTCACGCTTTTGGATGTTTATAGTTCGGAATTCCCCTGCCCAATCATACACATCTTCAAACAGAATCTTATGAATTGTCTTTATGCCTTGTGTAGAAAAATCATTAAAGTCCTGCTCATACAGCAACATCATGTTAGCCTGCGAAAGCTCCGCCTCGGCAACATCCAGCCCTTTTTCGTCGTGGATATTTAATAAATTGCACAGGACAGAGCTTCCTTCATAAAGATACGGATCATTCATGAGTAATCTCTTAACTTTGCTTATGCTTTGTAATAAGCATTGCTTTCATTTCTGCACCCGAAATTTCTCCCCGCGCCCACCGGGCTGAGAGCCTTTTTGCTTGGGTCGAGACAGGGACGCCTTCTATTTTATTCACGGCGTTGGCAAGTTTCACTGCCGCTAAACGCCGAGCATGCAATTCTGGAGACATATAATCAACTCCTTTATAATATTATACCATAAATTGCAGTCAAAATTACAAAACAGCCATAGCATCGTTCTTTTCTTATTAACTAATAATAGCGAATGAGCAATAAAAAACGTGTAGCCATTGAAACTACACGGTTTTTGCACTGGAGCTGGTGAGCGGACTTGAACCGCTGACCTGCTGATTACGAATCAGCTGCTCTGCCA
>DHPU01000033.1:0-14418 GCA_002407935.1 Peptococcaceae bacterium UBA5356 | reverse complement strand
GAACCGCTGACCTGCTGATTACGAATCAGCTGCTCTGCCAACTGAGCTACACCAGCGTGAAAAAAACATTAAAATTAGTGAGTAGACACATAAACAATTATAAGAACATAACGGCAAAATGTCAATTTTTATTATTTCCGTTATTTCCATTTATGTCAAGCAAATGAACGGCTTCTTTGGCGGCCCAACGTATTTTGTAGGTGATGAGAGCAACTTCGATGAGGGCATGGTGATAATAATTATCGTTGGAAAAATTATTGTGCCATTGATCCAGAATATTATCAAGTTTACGCCAAATATGCGGTTCCTCAATATGGGCAGGAGTTTCTCCGGTAACTTTTTTTTGTAACTCTTGGTTATGATGAGTTAAAAGCTCAAGAGTACCATTAATTAGTTGCAAAATCTGTTGAAATTCTTCGCTAACCGTCGGGTCGTGGTTAGCCTTGTCTCTTCTGGTAATTCGCTCTCGGGATAAAAAGAAAATATCTTTTGTTCTTTGCCAGAGCCCCTTATTATAATTCAAATATTCTTGATAAAAATCAATCTTTGTTCCTTTATTTTCATTTTGAGCAGAACCTAGGTCATGTTCATATAAGTCATAATAATGGTGGACATCCTGAAAGTGTTTTGTTGCTTCGTTATCTAGTTCTTTCATAGAGGCGGGAGTAAGAGTAATTAATTGCATGTAATTTTGCACAGCTTGGGAAAAAGTTTGAAAGATGAAACGATTTAGTTCAAGCAATTTCTGGGAGAGTGTTGCTTCATAACGGGGCGGAGCAATAATGGTATTTACGAAGAGAGCCGAGACTACTCCGATAAAAATCGAGAGTGAACGAATAAAAGCATGATTGAGAAACTGATCCGGCGGTGAAGCCAGTACAAAAATAGTAGCCATAATTCCACCGGACATACCACTATGCCATTTTAGACGATTACTGATGAGAATCACGATAATCGTGCTTAAGCCCATGGTAAGGGGATGGCCTCCAATGGTTAGACCAAAAATAATAGCAATACTAATGGAAACAGCATGGATCAGAATTTGTTCCAAGGCAGTATGCAGGCTTTTGCCGAGCGAGGGCTGCAAATTTAGCACGGCGGCAGTAGCAGCAAAGATCGTTGTTTCGATATTGAGAAATAGACAGGCATAGATGCTGATAGTTACAGCGAGACCTGTTTTAAAAACACGGGCTCCGGTAATCATTATGATATTCGACCTCTTTTTTTAAAAGATTTTAGTTAATAAGGAAAGCAAGATTCAACATGTTCCCAAGCTTGTTCCATTTCTTGTTTTTCAGCTAAGGTATATTCGGTTGCTTTTCCTGTATTAATTTGGGCTAAGACTTGTTCGATGGGTAATACTTCAAAATGAAGCTTACCGTCTTTTTTAAATTGCCTGGTCCAAATGGGAATATAGTCAGCCTTTTTGAAATAGGGTTTTCCTGTAATTGAATCAATCCTTAGATGTAGGTTGAGGATAACGCTGGTTTTTCTAGCCAAACCTTCTTGAGCAGAGATAAAATTCCCTAGTGAGTAGCTCACAAACTTCTTTTCGGATTGATAAACCATGGCGGGCTGCAATACGTGGGGATGGTTACCGAGGATAAGGTCTGCTCCACTTTCAAAAAGTTTTTGCGCAAGTTGAGTTTGGATACTGTCCGGATGTTTTTGATATTCTTGTCCAAAATGAGGGCATACAATGACCAGTTCGGCTCCTTCGCTTTTGGCTTTTTTTATATCATTACAAATCTGTTCTTCTACCAGATAATTTACAGAAAAGGTTTTATCCGAAGGGGGATTAAGCCCATTGGTGCCATACGTGTATGCTAGAAAGGCAGTTTTAATCCCTTGAATCTCGGTGATGAGGGTTGTCTCTTTTTCCTCTTGACTGCGCGCCGTTCCGGTGTGCAGTAGTCCGGCTTCATCGAGGTATTGCAAGGTATCATTAAGACCTTTGATTCCTTTATCTAAGCAATGATTATTAGCGGTGGTAATCAGATCAAAACCGGCCTCCTTTAAGTTTTTAGCAAGAATAGCCGGAGTATTGAAGCGGGGGTAACCGCTGTATTGAGAAGGATCATTACCAAGGGTGGTTTCCAAATTTCCGATGACAAAGTCTGATTCCTGGAGTAAGGGTTTAATGTTCTGAAAAAAGGAGGAAAAATCATATGTAGCGGAATCAGGTTGGTGGCCCGCCTTTATTTGAGTGTTGTGCATCATGATGTCACCTACTGCACTTATAATCAGGTTTTTTTCCGGCGGTGGTGGTTCAGGAGCAGTAAGAGTATTTGGACTATTTACGGGAGCCTGCATGTCGCATCCGGAGCAGAGAGCGGTTAAGAAGATCGTAAAAATAAGACAAGAAAGGGAAATCGTTTTTTTCATAAGATTCACACCTCAAAATAAACTTCTTAATCATAGTAGTAGATTACTAATAGTAATATTATAGCAGGAAAGGTGAGGCTTGTCTTAGAATTGTGACGAAAATTCTTTCTTTGGCATAAAGTACAGCAGGAAAAAATATTAACTTTATGCCGGGGAAAGGAGAATAGTCCATGGAAGAAAAGACAACACCCTCTAAAAGGGTAAAAAAAATTATTACCTTGCAGGAACAAGGAAATTTTAATTTACTAAAGCAAACCTTGGAGAGATCCGGAGCCCAAATTATTAAAAAGTTACCTCTTGTAGATGGATATTTGTGTGAGTTCCCGTCCGAAGATAATGTAGTGGCGGCGGTAAGAAGTAACGAAGAACTGTTTCAGGTGGAAGATGATCTGGAATTTAAACTTTGCTGGTTGCCGCAACCTTTTTACCAAGCACCCGCTTTTGTAGGTGCTAAAAGGGTGGGGTGGGGTTTAAAACGGATAGGAGCCCCTCAGGTTTGGAACAAATTGAAGGAGAGAAGGGTACGGGTAGGGATTATTGATACGGGTATTGATTATAATCATCCTGATTTGTTGAATAATATTAAAGAGGGCATTAGTACTTTGGATGGACAGCAACAGTTTTTGGATGACTATGGGCATGGGACACATGTAGCCGGAATCATTGGTTCCTCGGGTCAAAAATCCGGCAGCATGACCGGTATAAATCCGTATGTTGACATTTACGTCGTAAAGGCTTTTAATAGAGAGGGAAAGGGAAATCTTTCCGATATTATTGAAGGGTTAGACTGGTTAGCAAGACGGCAAATTGAGATAATTAATATGAGTTTTTCCACTACCGAAACCAATAAGACCTTTTCTGGGGCAATACGGTATTTAGATAATAAAGGGATAACAATGGTGGCAGCCGCAGGTAATGACGGGGAAAGGAATAGTGTTAATTATCCGGCTCGTTTTACGCAGGTTTTGGCTGTTTCTGCCACAGATAAGTATGATAGAATCGCCCAATTCTCCAGTACAGGACCGGAAATTGATTTTTGTGCACCTGGAGTAGAGATTCCTTCTGCTTGGATAGGCGGCGGGTATGAAATGAAAAGCGGAACGTCTTTTGCCGCTCCTCATATTACGGGAACGGTAGCTGATTTATTGAATATTCATGGGTCAATGTCTTCTACGAGGGTTAAGGAAATAATGGCTGGGGGGGCTGTGAGGCTTTCTCATTTGAATAGTGAACAGCAAGGAATAGGGATGGTAGAATTGCCCAGAATTATCAGGTAAAATGGGAGCAAGTGATAAGTTCGCAGATAAATCGATGGTCGTAGCCGCAGTTAGGACAATAAAATAAATGGATACATTTTAATATTTTTTACAATTTGCTGAAATTTAAGCGAAAGAAAGGAAATTATTGGAGAAATGTTTAAATATAATGTATAATGCAAAGAGGGGAGGCCAATAAAAATGAACAAGCGGCGTCGTTTAAAATATTATTTATTAAAATTAATACGTTTAAAAGATTCGCCTAAAGCTGTAGCCGGTGGGCTGGCTTGGGGCGGCTTTGTTCATTTTTATCCTGTTTTTGGAGTAGGGCCTTTGCTCGCCGTAACGATGGCCAAATTAAGCCGGGTAAATATGGCAGCGGCAACTGTTGGGTGGGTAGTTTTTATGCCTTTGTTTCCCTTCTTTTTTTATTTAAATTATCTAATCGGAAATTTATTTATGCGCGTTCCGGCAGAAGATTTAAAGATAGTGATGCAAAGTTTTATTAACTTCAGGATAGAAGATTATCTTTTAGTTGGGAAGGCGTTTATCATAGGATCTTTGCTAAATAGCTTGATCGGATTAATTTTAATTTGGACTGCGGGGTATTTCTTTTTAAAACGATATCGGAAGAGAACACAAGAATTCATACGAGATACTTTGTAAAAAAACAGTGCCTATTAAACCAAAAAAGACTTTAGAGAAATTGCTCTCTAAGGTTTTTTTGTTAGGGTACTTTAAGCGCAAGGCAGATATGTGTGCCTTAAAATAAACAGCTAAACAGCCGGTCCAAGGTGTAGCAATTGGGAGGAACTTTCCTATAATGAACTAAGAAGACCTAAAATGGGGGAATGATTTATGCCTCATGTTTATATTACGTTATCCAAAGAAATGCTGCAGGCTTTATTGGCTAACCTTATTGATTTACAGTCCCCTGCCAGTGATTTTTTAGTTGAAAGTGAAATAGATGGTATTAATGAAATAACACGGATTATCAACCTAGTTAGTGGTGATGTTTTTGAGCAGGCCGTACAAAAACAGGAGGTTTCCTCTCGGCTTCAAGGAGAATGTAAGATATATGAATTTCCACCTAAATTACCACAGAATAAGGAGAGCGATGAATAGTAAATAGTAAAGTAAATGATATAATAAAGCAGAAAGAGCGTTAGTAGTTAGTAGTTAGTAGTTAGTAGTTAGTTAGATAGAAAAGAGGTAAAAAAAGTGCAGATTGGAGCTCATGTATCTATATCTAAAGGGTTAACGCATGCAGTTGAAACAACGATAAAGATGGGGGGGAACACTTTTCAGTTTTTTACGCGTAATCCACGGGGCGGAAAGGCTCGTGAACTTGATACGGCAGACATTAAGAAAGCCGATCATTTAATGGAAAAGAATAATTTTGGCAAGTTGATAGCCCACGCCCCGTATGTTTATAATTTGGCTTCTGTAAAGGAAAATGTAAGAAGATTTTCCTTACTAACTTTAAAGGACGATCTAATCAGGATAAAAGAGATGGGCGTACCTTATCTGGTTGTTCATGTGGGTTCACATGGCGGACAAGGGGAAGAAAAGGGCTTGGAATTAGTCATGGAAGGTTTAAAAAGTGTTTTAAAGGAGATACCGGAGGAAACGCAAATATTGTTGGAAGGAATGGCCGGACAAGGGACGGAGCTTGGTTATACTTTGGAACAGCTTGCCCAGATTTTGCAGGGTTGTGATTATCATCCGGGGTTAGGTGTTTGTTTGGATAGTTGTCATTTGACCGGTGCAGGCTATGATCTTGCCGATTTTACAAAGTTTAAGGAACAGATAGAGCAAATTTTGGGATGGGATAAACTAAAGGTTTTTCATTTAAATGATTCATTATTTCCTCTGAACTCCAGAAGGGATCGCCACGCTAAATGGGGAGAAGGTTATTTAGGTTTAGAAACCCTTAAAAAGATAGTTTCCGATAAGGCGATGGAACAAGTTGTATTAATTTTAGAAACACCCAATGATGATCTTGGTTATGCTCAGGAAATTGCTTTAGTAAGGGAAATGAAGAAACGACAGTAAAACAAAAAAAGTTACAAAGCCCCTTTAAAGTTTCTGGATTATAAGCTAAAATTAAAGTATATTATAAAATACTTAATAGACAGAGAAAGAATTATAGAGGAAAAGGAGGATGAAGCTTGATGAGCACTTGGTTATGGCTAATTGCGGCAATTATTTTTGTGATTATTGAGGCATTAACTTTGGGATTAGTCACGATTTGGTTTGCGGTAGGTGCTTTAGCAGCTTTTTTCGTGGCCTGGCTAGGTTTTTCTTTGCAAACACAAATTACCTTTTTTATAGTATCGTCTTTTGTTTTATTATATTTGACGGGGCCGATTGCCCGAAAATATCTAAAAATTGGGACAACAAAAACAAATGTGCAGGCCTTAATTAATGAACTAGGGATAGTAAGGGAAAAAATAGAGCAGGTGAAACAGGGGCAAATAGAGGTAAAAGGACAGTTTTGGGCGGCAAGAGCTAGTACGGATGAGGATATTGAGGTGGATGAAAGAGTGGTTGTTCAGAAGATTGAAGGAAATACCTTAATTGTGCGTAAATTGCTTAAATAAGAAACGGGGGAGGAATGGAAAGTGTTTTTTTATATTTTTCTCATTTTGGTTGCTATTCTGATAGTAGCTAATATCAAAATAGTTCCTCAAGCCGAGGCATATGTTATAGAAAGACTAGGGGCATATCATGATACCTGGCATGTGGGACTTCATTTGAAGATACCTTTAATCGATAGAGTTGCTGAGATTATTCTTTTAAAAGAACAGGTAATTGATTTTCGTCCTCAACCTGTAATTACGAAAGATAATGTGACCATGTCTATTGATACGGTGGTTTTTTATCAAATTACGGATCCGAAAGTATATACATACGGAGTAGAGAATCCTTTATCGGCGATAGATAATATTTCAACAACAACTTTGAGGAACATTATTGGTGAACTGGAATTAGATGAAACCTTGACTTCTCGTGATGTCATTAATACTAAAATGAGAAGTATTCTGGATTCGGCAACAGAGTCTTGGGGGATTAAGGTTCATCGTGTCGAGGTGAAAAATATTATTCCGCCTGCCGAAATACAGGATGCCATGGAAAGACAGATGAAGGCAGAAAGAGAGAGAAGAGAAGCCATCCTGCGCGCAGAAGGAGAGAAAAAATCAGCAATTCTGGTGGCTGAAGGGCAGAAGCAATCAATTATTTTAAATGCAGAGGCGGGAAAGGAATCAGCCATTCTTTTGGCCGAAGCCAAGAAAGAAGCCGCTATGAGGGAAGCGGAAGGGGAAGCGGCAGCAATTTTAAAAGTACAGGAAGCAACAGCGGAAGGATTAAAAATGTTGAAAAAGGCTGCTCCTGACAATAAGGTGATTTCTCTAAAAAGCCTGGAAACTCTTGCGGAAATGGCTAATGGCCAGGCAACAAAAATTATTATACCGTCCGAAATACAAAACTTAGCTTCTCTGGCAGTATCTTTATCGGAAGCGATGAAAGACAATAAGAAGAAAGCTTAACAGAACAGACTAAAACTTAGCTCAGGATAAAGCAAACCGCCCTCGACAGCACGTCTATGTGCTGTCGAGGGCTGGGTCTGACGTCCTTGTCATCCCCTTTGCTTTATCACTTCGCTTTCGTTAAGTCTGTTTTGCTGTATTCTGAAAGAAATGGACTCAAGCACAACATATTTGTCGTACTACCCCTTACTAAAGGGATACATGTGAATAAGGAGAAATAATTTAAAAAGGTTCGAACTTCTAATTTAGGGGGAATGATTTGATGGGATTTTCATTAGAAAAAGTACTGAGCGAGATTCAGCCTTTATCGCAAGCGGCCATGCGAGAAGTGCAGGAACAATTAGATAAAAAGTTAAAGCCTCCGGGGAGTTTAGGAAAATTAGAGGGTTTAGCGGTAAGGATGGCCGGGATTTATGGGCTGCCGTTTCCCGAACTAAGTAAAAAGGCGATTGTGATGATGGCTGCGGATAATGGGGTTTATGAGGAAGGATTCAATAGTTATCCGCAGGAAACCAGCCGGGACTTGGCAGAACTAGCCGGTTCCGGTTTAATTGCGGTGAGTGTGCTGGCACGACACGCCGGGGCACGCCTTTTGGTAGTAGATGTAGGTCTAAAAGGGGAAGTAAAGGGCAGCCATATCGTAAAAAGGAAAGTAAGAGCGGGTACGGCCAATATGACCAAGGGTCCGGCCATGTCCGGGGAGGAAGCGCTTAAGGCACTCGCCGCAGGTTTTGCGGTTACGGGTGAATTAGTGAAGGAAGGCACACAGGTATTAGGGATGGGGGAGGTTGGGATTTGTAATACCACTACCAGTGCGGCTGTATTAGCGGCATTAACAGGGAAGCGGCCGGTAGAGGTGGTAGGAGGCGGTACAGGTGGGGATACTCACGCCTATCATTTAAAGTTAAAGGCGGTAGAAACGGCCTTAAGTATTAACAAGCCTAATCCTGCCGATCCGCTGGATGTTCTCGCTAAGGTAGGGGGATTGGAAATAGCGGCGATGACCGGTTCTTGTTTAGCGGCAGCCTATTACCGCAAACCGATTGTAATTGATGGTTTTATTGCCGGGGTAGCAGCTTTAGCGGCTGCCCGAATGCATCCTTTAGTTAAGGAATATCTGCTTCCCTCTCATCTCTCTGCTGAAAAAGGGGCTTGGGCTGTCTTAGAAGCCTTACAAATGGAACCGTTGCTTTTAATGGAAATGCGGTTAGGCGAAGGAACGGGTGCTGCTCTGGCCTTTAATCTGTTGGATGCTGCTGTAAAAATATATCAGGAGATGGGTTCCTTTGCGGATATTTGTTATGATAAGATAAGATAAAGTTAAGAAATAGTTTTAGGTTAGTAGAAGGGGGAAAAAATGCGTAAGAAATGCTTTACAGGGTTATTGATTCTGCTCTTATTACTAATGTCGTTCTTTACTTATCAATATTTATCCACAGTCCTCTATGCCTGTGATGTCGTTGTTTATGGCGGGGGGTTGGCAGGATGTGCTTCGGCTCGTAATGCCGCTTCGTTAGCGCCTGAAAAAAAGGTGCTGTTGATTGTACCGGAACCGGGGGAGAAATTAGGCGGGATAGGGACGGTAGGGGGGCAGAACTTTGCCGATATCCGCTATTGGCGGCAGCAGTTGGTGACGGCGGGTTCTTTTCAGCGCTGGTTTGAGCAAAGCGGACAGTTTTATAATACACCGCAAATGGCCGAAATCATCCGAGCCGATTTAGCCCAATTCCCTAATTTGACGGTAATTTATCAGCATGATTTAAAAAAGGTAAAAAAATGGGGGAGCCGAATTAAGGCTCTATTGATAGCCCCGGTGGTGAGAGATGCTAAGGGGTATGTGCAGTGGGCGAAAGGATGGAAAATAGTGTGGGGGACGGTATTTATTGATGCTTCTGCAGAGGGTAGATTAGTGCGGCTGGCTGATAATCAATTAGTGGTGGGCCGCCAGGATTGGCCTTTAAAATATTTACCCGCCGAGGAAGTAACAGGGAAATGGACGAGGCAACAGGCGGCGACTTTAATGTTTAAGGTAACAGGTGTAAAAAAACCGATCCAACCCGGTCAATTGGGTGATTTACATTTTGTAATTGATGCCCGGGGAAGCTGGGGTTTAGTAGGCGGGAAAGAAACCTGGCAAAATGATCCGGTGGTAAGGCGTTTTAATGAATCGTATGGAAGCAGGGGATTTGCCCTCAAGCCGCTTAATGCAGCCCAAGATGGGGCGGGCAGTAATGAGTGGTGGGTCAATATGCTGCTTATTTTTGATGTGGATGGACGAGCCCGGGAAAAGGATCGGGGCGGCGACAATTTCCCCGAGTTGGGAGTCGGACAGAAAACGGTTGACCAAGCTTGGCAGGAAGCCAGGGAGCTTTTGACAAAGCCGGATTTTCTAGAGGCTTTGCGGCGGTTTGCGGTCACCGATCAGGGGCAAAGGTATGGCTTAGGAGAAGTCACTTTAGTTAAGGATGTAAACAATCAGCCAGTGGTGGGCGAGGTCTTATATTTAAGGGAAACGGTGCATTCTCCTTGGGAAGGGGAAAGGCGGGATGGAGAGATGGAACGGCTGGCGGGGAATGAGAATACTAGTTTTGCGTTAACGACACGAGCAGCACAAGAAGCGGGAGAGGGTCTCGGCAAAGCCGACTCAAATGCGGATAAAGCGGCAGATGAAGCTAATTATGAGGAAAGAATCGGACTGGGCTATTACATGATGGATGTTAATGCCTTCATGTTTCAAGACTTGGTGCAGAATGGCCGTTATGTTTGGCCTGTAACCGGTTATTTAAGGCCGGACTGGCAGGAGGCAGGAGGTCAGCCTTCGAACCCTGTCTATTTACCGTATGCTGTTTTAAAAGCGACCGGAAGCCCTAATTTACTGGTTCCTGGTTATGCGGCCGGTTGTTCCTCTTTGGCGTGGTCGGAACTCAGGGTGTTACCGAATTTGACTGTTTTGGGAGACGCGGCCGGTGTGGCTGCGGCTAGAGCCGTATTATTTAAGGAAGAACCGGCTGATTTTGCGGCAGAACAGATTAAATGGGTGCAAGGGAAATTACGGGAAAGGGGAGCCCGCTTAGATAAGTAAAGCCTGCTGGGATAAGTAAAATTAGATAAGTAAAAAAGTCGTTCACTTTTGCGGACGGAAGCCTTCCCCGAGTACTTCATAAACGTTACTGATAATAATAAAAGCATGGGGATCAATGGTGCGAATGATTCTTTTCAAATGGAGAAGCTCGTGTTTGTTGATTACCACATAAAGGACATGTTTTTCTTCACCGGTATAGGCACCATAACCTTTTAAAATGGTGGCTCCCCGTTCCAGATTATGAATAATGGCATCGGCAATGGTTTGATTAACTTCAGAGATGATGGTAATGGCTCGGGCCTCATCAACGCCTTCAATGAGGCGGTCAATTACCTGACTGGAAATATAAAGGGCCACTAAGGTATAAAGGGCTTTTTCCAACCCAAAGAAAAAGGCTACGAAAGAAAGCACCGCCAAGTCGAAGGATAAAAAAATTTTACCCATACTTATGCCAGTTTTTTCATAAAGAAGTCTGGCAATAATATCGACTCCTCCTGTTGTTGCTCCGGAGCGAAGTACTAAGCCGAGGCCTGATCCGGATAATACTCCGCCGTAAAGAGCACTTAAGAGCAGATCCTGAGTGTGAAAACCAATACCACTGGTTAAATCTACCGCAAAGGAGACGGTCAAAACGCCTAAGAGGGTTTTGAGGACAAAAGACTTGCCCCACATTTGCCAGCCAATAAAAAACAAAGGGATGTTTAAGGTCAGGAGGATTGAACCAAAAGACCACTTCGTAAGATAATGAAGAATTAGGGCAAGCCCTGTAAAACCACCTTCGGCAAGACCGTTGGCGATAATAAAGAAATTTAAACCGAAGGCAAAGAGAAAGGCCCCGCAGGTAATACCAAGATAAGGTAGAATTTTTTTCATCTTTAGCTCATTTTATTCTCCCGGAAAAATAAATTAGTAATAGTATTTCCTGAAATACAGCAAAAGTATTGCCGGAGCAGATTAAATGGCATATACTTAATTTTAATATTTGAAAGAGGTGGAAAACGATGTACTGGAATGAACATTATGAATGTATGCCCCGTGAACAATTAGAAGAAGTACAATTAAAAAGGCTGAAAAAAGTGGTAGAGCGCGTTTTTTATAATGTCCCTTTTTACCGCAGCAAATTTCAGGAAGCCGGGCTAGAGCCTTCAGATATAAAAACAGTAGCGGATTTGCAGAAACTCCCTTTTACTACCAAACAAGACTTAAGGGATAATTACCCCTTCGGAATGTTTGCGACCCCGATGACAGATATTGTGCGAGTTCACGCTTCGTCAGGAACAACAGGTAAGCCTACGGTAGTTGGTTATACTCGGACAGATCTTAATACATGGGCGGAAATAATAGCCAGAGCCTTAACCTGTGCCGGAACAACCAAAGATTCCGTGATTCAAATTGCTTATGGGTATGGTTTGTTTACGGGAGGATTGGGCGTTCATTATGGAGCGGAACGGGTTGGAGCGTCTGTAATTCCGATTTCGGGCGGGAATACACAGCGTCAATTGATGATTATGAAGGATTTTGGGACAACGGTATTGGCTTGCACCCCTTCTTATGCCGTTTATCTGGCGGAAACTTTGGAGAAAATGGGAGAGGACAGAGCCAATTTCAAATTGAAATATGGTATTTTTGGCGCAGAGCCTTGGTCGGAAAAAATGCGTCAAGAATTAGAAAAACGGCTGGAGATTAGTGCGGTTGATATCTACGGTCTTTCCGAAGTAATTGGACCCGGTGTGGCTTGTGAGTGTCAGGAAAAGCAAGGACTCCATATTTTTGACGATCATTTTATTCCGGAAATCATTGATCCCGTAACAGGGGAAACATTACCGGAGGGAGAAAAAGGGGAGTTGGTTTTCACCACTTTAACGAAAGAAGGGTTCCCGGTAATTCGTTATCGCACGAGGGATTTATCAATTTTGACGAAGGAACCTTGTGCTTGCGGGAGAACTCATATCCGGATGCATAAGGTTTTCGGCAGGACTGACGATATGCTGGTAATTAGGGGGGTTAATGTCTTTCCGTCGCAGATTGAAACGGCTATTTTGGAGGTTGGGGAGACGGAGCCGCATTATTTGTTGATTGTCGATAGGGTAGGCAGTCTGGATGAATTAGAAATTCAAGTCGAAGTATCCCCGAAGATGTTTTCGGATAAGGTACGGGGTTTAGAGGATTTGGAAAGGAAAATACAGCATCATATTCAATCTTTATTGGGTATTGCCGCCAAAGTAAAATTAGTTGAACCTCATTCCCTTCCACGCAGTGAAGGGAAAGCAAAGCGGATTATTGATCGGAGAAGAATCTAACGGGTGATGATGGGAAAAGAAGATAAGGAGGGATAGATTAGATCATGATTAAACAAATTTCTTTGTTTCTGGAGAACAAAAAAGGCCGCTTGGCCCATGTCTGTCGTATTTTAGGGAATGAAAAGATCAATATTAGGGCCTTATCGATTGCTGATACCACTAATTTTGGGGTGTTACGTCTGATTGTTGATAATCCGGAAAAGGCCCATGATGTACTAAAGGAGCATAATTTTGCCGTGAGTACAACGGAAGTCTTAGCCATGGAGGTATCCGATACTCCGGGAGGGTTGGCCGGTGCGTTAGAAAGACTTGATACGGCAGGGATTAATTTGGAATATATGTATGCTTTTTTGGGGAAAACATCACAAGGGGCTTTAGTAGTTATTCGGGTAGAGAATCCGCTGGAGGCTATCCCGGTGATTCGGGAGTCCGGCATCAAGATTTTAGAAGGCGACCAGGTCTACTCTTTGTAAAACGCCCCAGGATAAAACACCCCAGGATTTTAAGTCCTGGGGGTGAATCGGATGAGAATTAATTGAATTAATTGTAGTAGATAGGAGGGCCGGTATCATCATGAATATTTCCCCACCCAATCCCATTGCCTTTAAAATAGGACCTTATATTACTGTATATTGGTATGGCATCTTGATTGGTCTGGCTATTCTGCTGGGTGTATATCTTGCCTTGCGGGAAGCGGAAAAACAAGGGGTTAATACAGAACACTTTTTTAATGTGCTGCTGGTAGTTTTACCCGCTGCGTTTATCGGAGCCAGATTATATTATGTAGCTTTTAATTGGGATTATTACAGTCAATATCCGCTGGAGATTCCCGCTACTTGGCATGGAGGATTGGCGATTCACGGCGGCATTATTGGGGGGATTTTGGGCGGCGTTTTTCTCTTGCGAAAGTATGGGATTAATTTTTGGCAGGCCGCCGATCTGGTGGCACCCAGTCTTATTCTGGGACAGGCTATTGGCCGGTGGGGGAACTTTTTTAACCAGGAAGCGTATGGCTATGAGGTTGACCCTGCTACGTTGCCCTGGGCCATGTATATTGATGGAGCGTACCGCCATCCCACTTTTTTATACGAATCACTTTGGAATTTCATTGTTTTTTTCTTTTTGCTTTGGCTGAGGAGAAGGAAGGGCTTGAGATGGGGAGATGTCTTTATTTCTTATGCTGTTTTGTACTCGGTGGGGCGTTTCTTTATTGAAGGATTGCGGACAGACAGTTTGATGCTGACCCCTTCCCTACGGGCAGCTCAGGTAGTGAGTGCTCTCGTGGTGATAGGGGGCTTAGGGTTGTTGCTTTATCGACATTGCCCGGAAAAACAGACTGAGGAAATTGCTCAAAGTGAACAAAAGGATGAAGTTGTTGATAATGAAGAAATCAACGAAGTTAGCAAAGCCAATGAAGCCAATGAAGAAAACAATGGAGAAAATGCTGAAGCCGTTGAGGATAGTGAAACTGATAAAGCTGCTGAAGTTGCTGAAACTGCTGAAGTTAATAGAAATGAAGTTAAATGAAAAGAAGACAATGATGCTGTGGAGCAAAATCCACGGCATTTTTTTTTGGAATAGTAGTCATAAATTTTACTTAGACAAATATGATGTAAGGAGGAAATCGAAAGAGAGGGGGGATACGGAAGATGAAAAAGGGAGCTTTAGTATTGAGTGGCGTATTGCTATTATCGTTGGTTTTTTCCGGTTGTGGCTTATTAAATAAGGTGAAAGAGGATTTTAACAAAGGAGACAGTTTGGCTAGGCAGAATGATTTTAATAATCCCACGGTGCTGATTGAAACACCTGAGCAAATTCCTACTGTAACTACTGATGAGACAAAG
>DHPU01000030.1:14346-15726 GCA_002407935.1 Peptococcaceae bacterium UBA5356 | reverse complement strand
GGGGAGGAATAGTTGGAATGGGAGTGAAAAAGCCTGCTTGCCTGTTAAATCCGGATGTGATATAATTACCGAATGTAACATCCCTGCTCCATCGAGATGGTGGGGCCGTTTAGTCCGGGGGGAGGAGGTGAACGGTTTATGCGTAACTATGAAATGGTGTTTATTCTTAACCCAGGGTTGGAAGAAGAGAAGCTCACTGCCGCCGTTGAGAAATTTACAAATTTAATCAATAATAATGGCGGTGAAATAGTAAAGGTAGACAGTTGGGGAAAAAAACGCCTGGCATATGAAATAAAGGATCTGAATGAAGGCTACTATTATTTAGTTAATTTTAAAGGAATACCTGAGACAGCACAGGAGTTGGATCGTGTTTTGAAGATTACTGATGAAATTCTTCGTTTTATGATTCTTCGTAAAGATGATTAGACGAATAAGGTGGTGGGTTTGATGTTGAATCGTGTTGTATTAATAGGGAGATTAACGAAGGATCCGGAGTTGCGTTATACTCCTAATGGAGTTGCGGTAGCTTCTTTTACGTTAGCGGTTAACCGGTCACGGCTTAATCAGCAGGGAGAAAGAGAAGCTGACTTTATTCCCATTGTGGTTTGGCAAAAGCAAGCTGAAAACTGTGCTAATTATATTGGTAAAGGCAGTTTGGTAGCTGTTGATGGTCGAATTCAGGTTAGAACTTATGATGGCAAAGATGGCCAGCGTCGTTGGGTAACGGAAATAATAGCAGAAAATGTTCGTTTTTTGGATAAACGGGATAATAGTGGAGCTCAGGATGTTGGCTCTGTTGGCTCTGTTAGCTCTGTAGGTAATGAAGTGGAATTTACCGATGAAGAGATTCCCTTTTAAAATAAAATACAAGGAGGGAAACTAAGTGAAACGTGAACGGGTTCGCCGCCCACGCAAAAAAGTATGCGTTTTTTGTGTGGATAAGGTTGAGGATATTGATTATAAGGAACTTGGCCGTCTTCGTAAATTTGTTACTGAGCGGGGCAAGATTTTACCCCGTCGGATTTCCGGGAATTGCGCCAAGCATCAGCGTCAGCTGACTATTGCTATCAAGCGGGCTAGAAGTATTGCCCTGCTTCCTTATACAGCGGAATAAGAAGGCACAGTAAAGCAATCCAAAAGGGAGCATTTTAGCTCCCTTTAAAAATACCGATAAAAAAGGGCAGGACTTTCCTTTTTTAAAGAGAATATTAAAAACACATACAAGATGATTGCATCCCAGAAAGCTGGTAATTTACACTCGTACCACTATAGATAGTATTCTTTTGAATTACAAAGTACTATATATAGCGGGATAAGTTTAGAATAGATACTTATTGGGATACAATCACAATATAAGTAAAGAGATTACGTAAAGAGATT
>DHPU01000030.1:0-14256 GCA_002407935.1 Peptococcaceae bacterium UBA5356 | reverse complement strand
TAAAGAGATTACGTAAAGAGATTAAGGGAGCGTGATGATCGTGGAGCCTCAATTAGATTTTGCGAGAAATATTAAAGCGATGGAATCTTTAAAGACGGAATTAGCCGGCTCTTTTGCCGATTTATATAAAGCGCTCTTTAACAGTGATAATGAAGGGTTTTTAGATGCTTCAGCCAAGATGACAATCGCCTGTTTTTTACTAAGTAAGCGGTTAGGCTTAAATTACGGTCACTTGGAAAAACAGGTTTATAACAATATTCAGAGGATGCTTACCGAAAAAACTCCCGGCGAAGAGTGTTATCACGATATTGTCACGTTAAGGGATTATCTGGAGTTAAAGAGGTGAGGAATGAGGTGAATACTTCCTTACAGAATCAGACTGTTAAAGAAATCTTTTTCATGGCTTTTTTAACGGTATTATTAGGCTTAAGCGGATTATATCTACCTTTTTTAAAGATTTTTATTGATTTGTGCTGGACAATCCCGATTATTGTTGTGATAATGCGGCAGGGGTTTCGTGCGGGCGTTGTTACAACCGGCTTGACGGGACTGCTGTTTTTTATCTTGCTTGGTCCTGGGCAAACTTTAATTTTGCTTCTGCAATTTGGGGTACTAGCTCTTTTCTATGGATTTGCTTTTAAAAAAGGCGTAAAGCCCAAATTTACCTTGTCGATGGGGATCGGGATAGCTGTCGCAGCAATTTTTGCAGTAATGACTTTGTTAGCGCTTGTTTGGGGAATTGATAAGGCTTATTTTGTGCAGCAAATGCAGAATGGTATTGATGCGATGATGGAAGGATACCGCGATTTAGGGCTGTTTGATGGAGTTAAGCCTTTCTTTACAGAGGAAGTAGCGCGTCAACAATTGGAGTATACAATTGCAATATCGGGGCGCCTTTTACCCGCTTTTTATGTTTTGTGGGGAATGCTAGTGGCTTTTATTAACTATCATGTAGCCCAGTTAGTTTTAAGCAGAATAAAAATTTCTGTGCCTGCTCTTCCGTCCTTGTGGCAATGGCGGCTTCCTTGGGGGATCGCCTGGGGATTTATTGTTGGGTATGGGGCATATTTGGCAGGGGATTATCTTACAATACAAAAGCTCACGACTGTGGGTTTAAATATTATGCTGGTATATGCACCGATATTACTCATTTTAGGGATAGCCGTGTATGCTTTTTATCTAAAAAAATACTTTGTTAGGTCGGGTTCGCGTCTTATTGTTACTTTCTTGTTTCTTTATTTTTTACAGTTTACATTTTTTTTCGTATTGGTCGGAGTCGGTCTTTTAGACTTGTTTTTTAATTATCGAAAACTGGTTGATTGAGGATAAATAAACGGTTTAAATTATTTCGGAAGGGAGAGGGTGCAGTAATGAAAGTGATTTTAAAGGCAGATCTGAAGGGAACGGGGAAAAAAGGCGAGATTATTAATGTAGCGGAAGGTTTTGCCCGTAATTATCTCTTTCCTAAAGGACTTGCTTTGGAAGCTAACGCGGGTAATTTAAAGGATCTAGCCAGTAAGAAGGAGACCCAGAAAAAGAAGGAAGAGGATGAATTTCAAGAAGCGCGGAAGCTGGGAGAAAAGCTAAAGGGGATTGCCTTGACCTTATCTGTAAAAACAGGCGAAGGGGGCAGGCTTTTTGGTTCGATTAGCAACAGGGACATTGGAGAAGCCTTGGAAAAGGAAAAAGGGTTGCTGATTGATAAAAGAAAAATCGAATTAAGCGGAACGATTAAAAGCTTAGGGACGTATTCCGTGATAATTAAATTACACCCCCGTGTTACTGCGGCTATTGAGGTAAAGGTTGTGGCGGCAGAATAAGAAAGGGATTTAATTAAAATCAAGAAAAGGGAGAAAGAGTGAGGACGGTTAAGGATGCTGTTAGAAAAATTACCGCCTTATAATTTAGAGGCGGAACAGGCTGTACTGGGTTCGATGATGATTGATAAAGAGGCGGTATATATCGCCTTGGAAATGCTGGAGACGGAGGACTTTTACAAAGAGGCTCACCAGCTTCTTTTTGCGACGATTGTTAGTTTGGAAGCCAAAGCTGAACCAGTTGATATGGTCACTTTAACGGAAGAACTGCACAGACAAAACAGTGTAGAAAAGGTTGGCGGAGTGGGATATATAGCGGAAGTGGCTAACGTTGTGCCTACAGCGGCTAATGTGCGCCATTATGCGGAAATAGTAGCAGAAAAGGCTATCCTGCGTAAATTAATTCGTGTTTCCACGAATATTGCCAATCGTTGTTATGAAGACCAGGAGGAAACACATGACCTGTTGGATAGTGCGGAAAGAATGATCTTAGAAATTGCTGATAATAGAAATTTTTCCGGATTAGTTCCTCTCAAACAGGTTTTAGGCGAAACGTTGGAAAAAATCGAATTTCTGGCTGGTAATAAAGGAAACATCACGGGAGTACCTTCCTTTTTTACTGATTTAGATAGCATGACTTCGGGATGGCAGGCCTCGGATTTAATTATCCTGGCTGCTCGCCCGGCAATGGGAAAGACCTCTTTCGGTTTGAATATTGCCCAAAATGCCGCTATTAAAGGAAAAAAACCGGTCGCTATTTTTAGTCTGGAAATGTCTAAAGAACAGCTTGTCCAGAGAATGATGAGTTCTGAGGCGATGATTGACCAGCATAAGCTACGAACCGGACGCCTGCAGGATGAGGAATGGGTGCGTTTAACCAAAGCATCCCAACCGCTTTCTACCGCTGAGGTTTTTATAGACGATACCCCGGCTATTTCTGTCTTGGAATTACGGGCTAAAGCCAGAAGGTTAAAGGTAGAAAAAGGCCTGGGGCTAATTATTATTGATTACCTTCAATTGATGCAGGTAGGTAAAAGAACGGAAAACCGGCAACAGGAAATTTCGGAAATATCCCGTTCTTTGAAGGCTTTGGCTAGGGAATTAAATGTGCCGATTATGGCTCTCTCTCAACTTTCTCGTGCGGTGGAACAGACACAAGATAAAAGGCCGGCGCTTAGTCACTTGAGGGAATCGGGAGCCTTGGAGCAGGATGCGGATTTAGTTATGTTTATTTTTCGGGAGGATTATTATAATCCGGAATCTGAAAAGCCGGGCATCGCCGAAATTATTATTGCGAAACATCGGAATGGGCCTACCGGTTCGGTGGAATTAGGGTTTATCAAGGAATTTACCAAATTTGTGAATATTGATAGAAGTCATCAATAATTTTACGCTAATTCACGAAAAGCTTTTATTGACAGGGAGTTAAACCTCGTGTTAATATATATATCTGTGGAGCAAAACCTTTTCGAGCCATTAGCTCAGTTGGCAGAGCACCTGACTTTTAATCAGGGTGTCCCGCGTTCGAGTCGCGGATGGCTCACCAATTTAAGATGACCCCTTGGTCAAGAGGCCTAAGACACGGCCCTTTCACGGCTGTAACATGGGTTCGAATCCCATAGGGGTCGCCATATGTATGGGCGATTAGCTCAGCTGGGAGAGCGCCTGCCTTACAAGCAGGATGTCGGCAGTTCGATCCTGTCATCGCCCACCATTTTTAAATATAGTATTATGGAGCTGTGGTGTAGTGGCCTAACATGCCTGCCTGTCACGCAGGAGATCGCGAGTTCGACTCTCGTCAGCTCCGCCATTTTTTATATTGTGCTCAAGAACACTCGTGACTTTAGCCGTGAGATGTTCAAAGATGGTTAATGAGGAATGCCTTGGTAGCTCAGTCGGTAGAGCAGAGGACTGAAAATCCTCGTGTCGGTGGTTCGATTCCGCCCCAAGGCACCAACTGTTTCTGTTTGAAGTAGCTTGCAGTATTTTGGCATTTAGCATGAGGGTGATTAGCTCAGCTGGTTAGAGCGCATGCCTCACATGCATGAGGTCGGGGGTTCGAGCCCCTCATCGCCCACCATTTTGCTATATCATGGTAAAAATAGGCTAGTTTTTAGTTTGCAAATAGTGATATAATAAAGGTGTAGTAGTTAATGCGGGTGTGGTTCAATGGTAGAACACCAGCTTCCCAAGCTGGTGGCGAGGGTTCGATTCCCTTCACCCGCTCCAGATGAAAATTGTAGAACCCGGCTTTTAGTCGGGTTCTTGTGTCTTGTATAAAAACGTATATATATTACAATATATTTATAGGCCATTAATCAACACTATGTTTATGATGAAATGATCGCTTGAATGACCAAGGAGGTGAGCACAGCGTATTTGCTGTGGGGTGATGAGTAATTTATTTCATGTTGGTATTGATATTGGTTCTACTACTGTTAAACTAGTTATTCTCAATAGACAAAAGGAGCCAATTTATAGTAAATATGAGCGACATTATGCCGATATTAAGAAAAAGCTGCTGGAGATCCTGGGTGATGCAGCTAAAGTTCTCAAGGATACGAAGATAACGATCATGATTACCGGTTCTGGGGGAATGAGCATTGCCGATAGTATGGGCGTTCCCTTTACACAAGAGGTTATCGCTGCCACGAAAGCAGTTAAAACCTTTCATCCGGAAACTGATGTAGCTATTGAATTAGGCGGCGAAGATGCCAAGATTACTTATTTCAATAATGGGGTAGAACAGCGAATGAATGGGACTTGTGCAGGAGGAACCGGTTCTTTTATCGATCAAATGGCTACGTTACTTAAGGTAGATGCGCTGGGGCTAAATGAGCTAGCGAAAAAACATAAGGTAATTTATCCTATTGCCGCAAGATGCGGGGTTTTTGCCAAGACTGATGTGCAGCCTCTTTTGAATGAGGGTGTGGCCAGGGAGGATATTGCGGTATCTGTACTTCAGGCGGTGGTCATTCAAACAATAAGCGGCTTAGCATGTGGCAGACCGATCAAGGGGAGGGTAGCCTTTTTGGGTGGCCCCTTATTCTTCCTTTCCGAGTTAAGAAACAGATTTATTGAGACCTTAAAGTTGCAAGAAGAACAGGTTATTTTTCCGGAAAACTCTCAGCTTTTTGTGGCTATGGGGGCTGCGTTGTCCTCTTTTGATGGAGAAGTCGTATTATATAAAACGCTCATCAGCAAGATAGAAAACTTCGGAAGTTTGGCTGTGAGCGAAGCGGAAAGACTAGCTCCGCTTTTTTCAGGACCTACCGAATATGAGAAATTTAAATTAAGGCATCGGCAAAAAAACATAGAAAGAAGAGACTTGGCGACTTTTGCAGGTGAATGTTTTTTAGGGATAGATGCGGGTTCTACAACTACCAAGGTTGCACTGATAGACAGAGAAGGATCGCTTCTTTATACTTATTATGGCAGTAATGAAGGGAGTCCCCTTAAATCTACCATCCGAGCTTTAAAGGAAGTATATAACCTTTTGCCGCCCCAAGCGACAATCGTTAATTCAACGGTTACAGGCTATGGAGAAGGTTTATTAAAAGCTGCCTTGAAGATTGACATCGGGGAAATAGAGACCTTAGCTCACTATAAGGCGGCAGCGCATTTTTGCCCGGGAGTGGATTTCATCTTGGATATTGGTGGGCAAGATATGAAGTGTCTTAAAATAAAAGACGGAGTTATTGACAGCATCCTTTTAAATGAGGCGTGTTCTTCCGGGTGCGGTTCATTTTTGGATACTTTTGCCATTTCGCTGGGGATGAGGATAGAAGACTTTGCCGCCGGAGCCTTGCTGGCGGAAAGTCCGGTAGATCTTGGTTCGAGATGTACGGTGTTTATGAATTCGAAGGTTAAACAGGCCCAGAAAGAGGGGGCAACAATCGGGGATATTTCAGCAGGGTTATCCTATTCGGTTATCAAAAATGCTTTATTTAAAGTAATTAAAGTAAAAAACCCTAAAGAACTAGGAGAAAAAATTGTGGTACAAGGTGGGACTTTTTATAATGATGCCGTGTTGAGAAGTTTTGAAATTCTCTCGGAAAGGGAAGTTATCAGGCCGGATATTGCGGGGATAATGGGAGCTTTTGGCGCAGCTTTAATTGCGAGAGAAAGATATAAAAAAGGGCATGTGACAAATTTACTGGATGAGAGGCGGCTTAAAGAATTTGACCTGAAAACAATTGTTTCCAGGTGTCAAGGCTGTTCCAACAGTTGTTTATTAACAATTAATAAGTTCAGAGACGGAGAAAAGTTTATTTCAGGGAACAGATGTGAAAGAGGAACCGGTACGGAGAAAAAAGGTACTTTATTGCCTAACCTCTTTCAAGATAAATATCAAAGACTTTTTAGGTATCAACCGTTAGCCCTTTCTGAGGCTAAAAGAGGGGTCGTTGGAATCCCGAGGGTTTTAAATATCTATGAGAATTATCCGTTTTGGTTTACCTTTTTTACGAACTTAGGCTTCAGGGTGGAATTATCCGCTAGATCCTCCCATGAAATCTATGAAAAAGGGATTGAGACAATCCCGTCTGAATCAGTCTGTTATCCAGGGAAAATAGTGCATGGCCATATTATGGATCTGGTCGAGAAGGGTATTAAGTTTATTTTCTATCCCTGTGTTACTTATGAGAAACAAGAACAGCAAGGGGCGGATAATCATTTTAATTGTCCGATTGTCGTTTCCTATCCGGAAGTGATTAAGAATAATGTAGATGTACTTAGGGAGAAAAAGGTCTTCTTTATGAAGCCGTTCCTATCTTTGGCTGATGAAAAGAGATTATTAAAGAGATTATCCGTCGAATTACAGGTATTTAAGATTAGCGAAAGGGAAATCAGGGAAAGTATAGCGAAGGCCCAGCAGGAGCAGGCGGCTTTTAAAAAGGAAATTCAACAGGCGGGAGAGGATACGCTAAAGCTGCTAAAAGAAAAAGGTTTAAAGGGAATTGTTTTGGCCGGAAAACCTTATCATATAGACCCTCAGATTAATCATGGCATACCGGAGATGATCAATTCACTGGGGATGGCTGTCTTAACGGAAGACTCGGTAGCACATCTCGGAAAAGTCAGGAGACCGCTGCGCGTAGTGGATCAATGGACATATCATTCCCGGCTTTATGCTGCGGCAAGCTTTGTCGCCAAACAAAAGGATTTAGAACTAGTTCAATTGAATTCCTTTGGCTGTGGGTTGGATGCGGTCACCACAGACCAAGTTCAGGAAATCCTTAATGCGCATTCCAAAATTTACACCACGCTAAAGATAGACGAAGGGAATAATTTAGGTGCAGCGAGAATTAGACTTCGTTCTCTGAAGGCGACGATCTTAGAAAGAGAGAAAAAGGGCGTCAAGCTCCAAAAGAGAGACAGCCATTATTATAAGAGAATTACGTTTACCGAGGAAATGAGAAAAAACCATACTATTCTGGTGCCGGAAATGTCTCCAATTCATTTTCAGTTTTTAGAGGAGGCTTTTAGGCAATCAGGTTATAATCTGGTGGTACTGCCCTCTTTAGATCAGCAAGCGGTAGATGAAGGTTTGAAATATGTAAATAATGATGCTTGTTATCCAGCCATAATTGTGATTGGACAGTTGATCGAAGCCTTAAAATCGGGGCAATATGATCTGCAGAATACTTCGGTAATGATTTCGCAAACGGGCGGTAGCTGCAGGGCGAGCAATTATATCGGCTTATTAAGAAAAGCCCTCAAGGATGCCGGCTTTGAGCATATTCCCGTAATTTCCCTTAATCCTAACGGGATGGAGAAAAACCCGGGCTTTAAATTTACCTTGGGTTTGTTGAACAAAGCGATGATGGCCTTAGTGTATGGCGACTTGCTGATGAATGTTTTATATCGAGTCAGGCCTTATGAAAAGCTTAAAGGATCGGCCAATGAACTTTATAAAAAATGGGTTAAAATATGTCGCAGTTCGCTCAAATCTGCCCGTAAAAAAATCTTTAAACAAAATATTAAAGGGATCGTCAGGGAATTTGACCAACTGGAAATTATTCATGAGCAGAAGCCCAAGGTTGGCTTGGTGGGAGAAATTTTGGTA
Organism: Peptococcaceae bacterium UBA5356; assembly: GCA_002407935.1. Lineage (GTDB taxonomy): Bacteria > Bacillota > Peptococcia > DRI-13 > DTU073 > UBA5356. The sequence goes on along the minus strand of DHPU01000030.1, from coordinate 6,372 downwards.
AAGTTTCATCCCACGGCTAATAATAAGATCGTAGATATTGTGGAGGCGGAGGGCGCGGAGGCAGTAATGCCTGGTCTTACGGACTTTTTGTCATATTGTGCCATCGATTCAGTTTATAATTATCAATACTTAGCAGGGAGTAAGCTTGATCGGTTTTTAGGAAAAACTACTGTTCGGGTGATTGATTTTTATAAGGGGATTTATCAAAAAGAATTAAGGAAGAGTAAGAGATTTTATGTTCCCAAATCAATCAAGGAAATAGCAGCAGGAGCAGCTACGGTGGTGTCTTTAGGGCATCAGAGCGGGGAAGGCTGGTTCTTAACAGGAGAGATGATTGAGCTCATTCAGAACGGGGTAAAAAACATTATTTGTATGCAGCCCTTTGCCTGTTTGCCGAATCATGTGACCGGCAAGGGTATGCTCAAGGAATTGAAACGGATTTATCCCGGGACTAATCTGGTAGCCATTGATTATGACCCCGGGGCGAGTGAAGTAAATCAGTTAAATAGAATAAAACTGATGATTTCTAATGCCTTTGAAAATATGAAAGAATTGAAATCGGATGGAAATTCAGATGATGCGGCAGTTTATAAGCCGAGAGATAATCAGACAGATGAGGGGCTTTACCGAGAAGTGATGTCATGATATAATTAAGAACGTTCAGGAAAAAGGAGGCAAGAAACAGATGAAGACAAAAGTACATATTAAAACTGTTAATAAACAGAATTTAGCCCAAACTGTAAAAAACGGCGGATGTGGAGAGTGTGTAACCTCTTGTCAATCGGCATGTAAGACTTCTTGCACAGTCAGCAATCAGGATTGTCAGAAACAGCGGTAAAGAATTAGTAATTAGTTTCGGCTTGTTAAATTTAGATGATTGACCCGGAAGGGTCTCTTTTTTTGGAGGTAGAAATAATGGCTTTTGATTTTTCCCTTCTTCATAAATTTCAGGTAGAGGATACCTATATTGTGCTGGATATTAATAGTGGTGTTGTGCATACTTTGAGCAAGGAGGCCTGGGACTTTTTAGAGGTCTGGGAAAAGGCCGGGGGGGATTTGGACAGGGCAGTCGCTTCTTTACAAGCGTTACTTAGTAAGGAAGAGCTGGCCGAGATTAGAACAGGCTTTACAGAACTGGTGAGCGAGGGGAGCCTTTTTAGCCGGAATGTGGTGCCGGAAAATTATGAACCGCGTGATGAGAAGATTGTTAAAGCGCTTTGCCTTCATATCGCCCATGATTGCAATATGCGGTGCAAGTATTGTTTTGCCGGGACGGGGCCGTTTGGCGCAGATAGATCCTTGATGGATTTAGAGACGGGCAAGCGGGCTTTGGATTTTCTTTTTGCTGCTTCCGGGTCACGGCAACATGTCGAAGTAGATTATTTTGGCGGGGAACCGCTTCTGAATTTTGAAGTGGTCAAGGAATTAGTGAGATATGGGAAGGAAAAGGCCCAAGCTGCAGGAAAAACTCTCAAGCAGACTTTGACTACTAATGCGGTATTATTAAATAAGGAGATTATTGACTTTCTGAACAGGGAAGATATTTATTTAATTCTCAGCATTGATGGACGTCCGCAGGTGCATGATAAAATGAGGCCGTTGACCGGCGGGCAAGGTAGTTTTTCGTTGGTGGATAGGGGAATTCGGGAATACGTTACTAGACAAAAAGCGGAAACATATTATGTACGGGGAACATATACGCATTTTAATTTGGATTTTTGCGAGGACATTTTGTATTTGGTTGACCGGGGTTATGATCGCGTTTCCATAGAACCCGTTGTCGCATCGCCGGAACACGATTATGCTTTGCAGGAGGAGGATTTGCCTGTTTTAAAGCAGCAATATGCGCGGCTGGCTCAAAAATGGCTGGAATATTATCGTAAAGGTAAGCCCTTTAAGTTTTTTCATTTTAATATTGACCTTAATAAGGGTCCCTGTTTGCTTAAACGTTTGTCAGGGTGTGGAGCAGGAAACGAATACCTTGCTGTTTCTCCGTCGGGTGATTTGTATCCCTGTCATCAATTTATGGAAAACAAGGATTTTTTAATGGGTAATGTATTTAGCGGTATACAAAATGAATCCTTGCGTCAAACCTTTCGGCAGGCGCATATTTTTAAAAAAGCGAAATGCCGGAGTTGTTGGGCCAGATTTTTTTGTAGTGGCGGGTGCCATGCCAATGCTTTTAATTTTCATCAAGATTTATTACAGCCTTATGAATTAGGCTGTGAATTACAGAAAATCAGGCTGGAATATGGCATTTATCTGCAAGTTAAACAAATAGTTTAATAGCTGCGTTTTTTGGCAATAATAAGGGCAAAAGAGCGGTTGTCTGGATTTATCTCTATTATCATCGAGGAAGCTTCGGTTGAAACACGTTAATAAAGTATAGTATAATAATGGGCAGGGTTGACGGAAGGAAGGTGAAAACCCTGGAGGCTCCGCATTATCAATAGCACCAGTGTGCCTTTAGGGGAAAATGGTTAATAGAAAATTATTAATGACGAGTTTGAGGATTAACTTTTCATTAAAGGTGTTACCATGGTTGTCTGGTAAAAAGGGCAGGCGTTATCAAGTAGGAGCCCTAGCCATATTAGTAAGCATTTTTTTGATGGGCGGGTATTACTTTGTACATAAAGGGTCGGGGCTTTCTCTGGCTGATGGTCAGGAAACAAACCAGGAAAATGCAAACGGGTTGATAGATACCTGGGCGATTAGCGTAAAAGGGACACCGATTCTGTATTTAGCTTCACAGGCAGAAGCCGCTGAAGTATTGGTAGAAACTAAGAAAAATTATTTACCAAACGTGAAAGATGCGCAAAAAGGCGCTCAAATTAATGTGGAAAGAACTGAATTTTTGGAAGATGTACAAATTGTGCAGAGCCAAAGCTCGGTCGGGCAGTTAAAAACAAAAGAGGAAGCTATCGAGGCGATGCTCAAAGGGTTGGATAAAACAGTACCGTATACGGTCAAAAAAGGTGAATCTTTGTGGACTGTGGCACGTAATAATGATATGACGGTGGCTGAACTAGAAGAAATAAATCCATCTTTAAAAGGGAAATACTTGCAAATTGGGCAAACCTTAAATTTAAAGAAAATAGAGCCATTGGTTACGGTTGTTTCAACGCTGACTATGACGGTTGAGGAAAAGATTCCGTGTAAGGTTGTTTATGAGAATGATTCTTCGCTTTGGAAAGGGCAGCAGAAGGTAAAAAAGGCAGGAACAAATGGAATTAGAGAAGTAACCTATCGAATTAGTAAAGCTAATAATCAAGAAACAGAGAAGCAGACCTTACAAGAAAAGGTGCTTCGGGAACCTGAAGCTAAGGTTGTCTGCACGGGAAAGAAAGCAATGGTAGCCTCACGTGATGGCGGCGGTAGCGGTACTTTAGGCTGGCCAATCAGAGGGAAAATAACCTCACCGTATGGAGTGAAAAGAGGAAGAAGTATCCATACCGGGTTGGATATAGATGGGGTTACAGGTAATCCGGTTTTTGCTGCAGGAGCTGGCACAGTGACAAGGGCGGCTTGGTACGGTAATTATGGGAAATGTGTAGAGATTAATCACGGCAAGGGAATGGTAACCCGCTATGCTCATCTTAGTGCGCTAAACGTTACGGTAGGGCAAAAGATTTCCAGAGGAGATCTGCTTGGGAAGGTAGGTTCCACTGGGCGAAGCACAGGATCACATCTCCATTTTGAGGTAATAAAGAATGGAAAATTTGTTTCACCTCGGAGATATTTAAATTAATCCAGAGGACTTACCACGTAATATCCAAAGAAGCGAAGGCGAAATGGAGAAGACACAGTTAGAGTACAGGGGTGAAATCTTGTACTCTTTTCAAATTGACAATAATATTAATAAGTATAAGTTGTATATTGAAAGGGTGAAGGGTTTGGCTTTATATGATGTGATCATTATTGGCGGGGGGCCGGCGGGGCTCACTGCCGCTATTTATGCCTGCCGGGCAGGGTGGAAGACTCTTTTGATTGAGAGGGGAGCTTTTGGTGGGCAGGCCGCTTCTACGGATTTAATTGAAAACTATCCGGGGTTCCCGGAGGGGATCTCCGGTCCGGAGTTGATGCTTAATTTTTATAATCAAGCGGTGCACTTTGGTTGTAACTTTCTTACTGCGGAGGTTAATGTACTTCAAAGTACGAACCTTACTGGTAAAATTAAAAATGTGGAGACAAATGTGGGTACAGTACAGGGAAAGACGATTATCCTGGCTACCGGTGCTCAGCCTCGTGAATTGGGTGTAAAAGGAGAAAAAGAGTTTCGGGGAAGAGGAGTCTCTTATTGTGCCACTTGTGACGGTTTTTTCTTTCGTAATAAAAAGGTAGCGGTGATAGGGGGAGGAGATGCGGCAGTAAAGGAAGCACTTTTTTTAGCTAATATTGCCCGGGAAGTAGTCATTATTCATCGCCGGGATACCTTTCGTGCTGATAAGGTATTGGGGAACAAAGCGTTAGCTGCCCCCAATATCAAGGTATACTGGGATACGGTAGTTAAGGAGATTGCCGGAGAGAGGAAGATAAGCTCCCTCATTCTGCATAATGTAAAAACTTTGGCTACCATAAGTGAGGAAGTGGAGGGAGTTTTCATGTATGTGGGAACCCAGCCCAATACGGCCTTTTTAGCCGATCATAATTCAAAAAATGAGCAAGGCTATTTACTTACAGATGAAAACTTGCAATTATCTATTACCGGGGTTTTTGCGATAGGGGACTGCCGTCGGAAAAAGACTAGGCAAGTAGCTACTGCGGTGGGTGATGGAGCCTCGGTTTTAGCGGCAGTGGACGAATACTTGCATTCGTTATAGACAAAGATAAGGTTGAAAAGTAAAGGTGAGAAAGCAGAAAATGAAGTAGGGGGTAATCGCGATGAGGCTGTCTAGGAAGAAAAGAGAGCAGCTTAAAAGGGGCTTCACCATAGTTTTGGCGCTTTTATTATGTGCCGGACTTTTGTTGTCGACTTTAGTTTGGTATTTTTAGTAATAATTACTAGATCAAGAGGGGCTAAAGTCTTGTTATAATGGAGATACAGTGTCAATTGACGGAAGAGACGGACAGCGTGTAAGGGGGACTGTATCTTATGTTTAATCTCATTTTTCAGCAACAGATAGCCAGGTATTCCAGGGACGGCCTATTAAAAATAGTGGCATTTGTTTTAATCATCGTACTTTTACCGGGATTATTTATCGCGGACTGCTCTTTTTATTTACGGGGGCTGGTATCTAAAGTATTTCAGCAAGGAGTACGCTTGCTGTTAAATTATCAGACGAAGGATTATGAAGTTTTAAAGAGTGAGAGCTTTATTTTAAAATATACACAGGAAGAGCGGGAGCTTGCGCCGCTGATTCTTGAACTGGCAGAAGAGTATTTAGTGAGAACGGAAGAAGTCTTTGGTGCTAAGCATCGAGCGGGTAGGATTCCGTTAGTATTATATGGAGATGAAGCAGCATTAAATAAAAGCTTTGGCTGGGCAGGCGATAAAAGTACAGCGGGCGTATATTGGGCAGGCACCATTAGGCTTGTTTCGCCGCGGGGCTGGACAGGAGCCTTGCCGCAGAGTGCGGCGGAGGCAGGAGCAACTTTTGCCAAGGAAGGGCCTTTAGCTCATGAGTTAACGCATTTATTAGTAGATGAGGTTACCGGAGGAAATTATCCACGTTGGTTGACCGAGGGGTTAGCTCAGTATGTGGAGGAGCAAATTACCGGTTTTACTTTAAGCGAGCCTACGCTTGATAGTAGAGCTTCATTATATTCTTTGGCGGCTTTAGACCGTAGCTTTGACGAACAAGCGGATCAGTTTTTGGCTTATTGGCAATCCTTGCAGGCGGTGCGGCAGTTGCTTGCTCATTATGGAAACGAGAAGATGACGAACTTGTTAGAGTGCTTAGGCCAAGGAAAAGCTTTTAAGAGCGCTTTTGCAGCGGTTTATGGATTGAGTTTCGCTGATTTTGAATTATGCTATAACCTTTATCATTAGCCATATGCGGAAAAATAACGGTGGGAGATCAGCTGTTTATCCCGAACAAGAATAGCAGAGTTAGAGTGAGAAAATTACAGGTACACAATAAATTTGTAGAAACGGCTCAAGTGGGGCAAAGGGTGGCTGTTAATCTGGCTGGAGTTGAACCTAAGGAACTGGAGCGTGGAGATTTATTGACGGAAGAAGGGCAGCTTGTGCCTACCCAAAGGGTTGATGCTTCTTTCCACGGCGATTAGCGGCTGGGAAAGGGTGAAGGAAGGAATTAAGTAAAATTAAAATTTAAATAAAAAGACCTCTGTTGTTTATGCTTAAGCTACAGAGGCCTTTTTGTTTTTTATAAGTAAAAAGAGAATACAAATTAAGAATAAACAAGAAAAGAA
>DHPU01000076.1:18007-25851 GCA_002407935.1 Peptococcaceae bacterium UBA5356 | reverse complement strand
GGTGCATCCGGATCCTTATTGATACTAATGACCAAACCGGCATCCTTCATTCCGCAAAGATGATGTGTCGCCCCAGAGATAGCAGTACCAAGATATACCTTTGGCCGTACCGTCTTACCACTAGTTCCAATCATCTGGTGTTCACCATCTGCCCATTTTTCGTCTACTGCCGGGCGAGTACAACCAACCGCCCCACCTAATAACGCCGCCAGTTCATCAAGATAATGCCAGTTTTCTTTGCTGCCCATGCCCCAACCGCCGGCAACGATTACCTCGGCCTTTTCTAATGGTATCCCTTCCGGCTCTTTGCGATAAACGCCTAGCGCCTTAACCCGACCGGAAACTTGTGCTAAAGCTTTTTCTACATCATAGGTACTTACTTGATACTTAGCCTCACTTTGAGATACGGCTTTCCCCAAAATTCCGGGTTTCACGGTAGCCATCTGCGGTCTATGGGTCGGACAAAGAATGTCTCCTAGAACCTTCCCGCCAAAAGCCGGTACAACCGAAACAAACTGTCCCTCTTCATTTATCCGCAAATCAACGCAATGCGCGGCTACTGCCGTATTTAAAAGCGCCCCGAGCATCGGTGCCAAATCCTGTCCGATCGCCGTGGCTCCCATCAAAATTATTTCCGGCTTCCTTTCCTTGATTAAATCGCTCAATACGGCGGCATATGTCTCATTCTCATAAATCGCTAAGGCTTCATGCTCCAGAACGATAACTTCTTCCGCCCCATAAGCACCTAATTCTTGTGCTAAGTCTGCAACTCCGCTTCCCAAGAGAACTGCTGTGACCGGCTCAGCAATTTGCAGCTGCTCCTTCATTTGTTTAGCCTTACCTAATAATTCAAAGCTTACCGAGTTGAGATTTCCTTCTATTTGTTCCGCAATAACCCAAATCCCTTTCCAAGCAGCCTTCTCCATAATCAATTACCTCCTTTCCTGACAGGCATCTGCGGCTTCCACGTTAAGGCCGGCCGCACGCAGTTTGATCAGTAGCTGATCAATAATCTCGTCAATATCTCCGGTCAGTCTTTCGCCTTTTCTTCCTAATGAAGGAGCGAAAATACCTCCCGGTTGAGTTGGGGACCCCTTTAACCCCAACTTATCCATCTCCACATCCAAATCATTGACCGTATAAACGGTTAACGGTTTCTTCTTCGCCTTCATCACACCCATAATAGAGGTAAAACGCGGTGTATTAAGATCACGGGTTACGGCTATTAATGCCGGTAATTTTACGGCATATTCAATATAACCGTTTTCTATTTTCATTTTGGCCCGCAAGGCTTGTTCTTGCAGCTGCAGTTCAGAAACATTCCAAAGATGCGCAACTCCAAGCCATTGTGCCAATTGAGAAGGCACCTGACTGGTAGCTCCGTCCGCACTTTCTGTCCCGGTAAAAACCAAATCAAAATTCCCCAGCTTTTTTAAACCTTGCGCCAAGGTATAAGAAGTGGCCAAGGTATCTGCTCCTGCAAATGCCCGATCCGTCAACAGACAAGCATCATCAGCCCCCATCGCCAGTAATTCTCTCAAACTCTCTTCGCCATTGGGCGGCGCCATCGTCAATACCGTCACTGTCCCGCCAACTTGTTCCCTAAGCTGCAAAGCCGCTTCCAGCGCATTTTTATCAACCGGATTAATGATTGTCGGAATCCCTTGACGCGTAATCGTCTTTTTCACCGGATGAATCGTAATTTGATCATAAAAATTAGGATCCGGTACCGGTTTAATACATACGGCAATCTTTAAATTCATCTCTCATCTTCCTTTCCGAGTAAAGTGAGAGGGGGAACAGCTTGCACCGTTCTCCCCGCCACTGCTCCATCTCAGACTTCTTTCCTTCACATACTTCTTTCTTACTTTCGCTACCGCTTTTATCTACCTGCTAAAGTGTTTCCGCCAATAATCATTTTCTGAATATGAGTAGTTCCGCCAGCCGGAATAATTGCCTGAGCATCTCGGAGGAAACGGCCAACCGGATACTCATTAATAACCCCATAACCACCCATCATATCCATCATCCGCTTCGATGCCCGACAAGCAGCCTCTGAAGCATAATACTTGGCGATTGAGAATTCATTAGCACAAGGTACACCGGCATCTTTCATACTGGCAGCCCGATAAAGCAACAGCCTGGCCGCTTCATATTCTACCCGGGTTTCGGCGATATCAAATTGAATCGCCTGTAATTTGGCAATCGGTTTACCATAAAGAATCCGTTCATTGGCAAATTTCACGCCTAACTCGAGACAAGCGCCCAGCACACCCACGCTAACCGCGGCCATTCCGGCACGGCCGACTTCCCCAATGGCTCCCATCCCAGCCTTCGCTCCATCGCCCACTTTACCCAGCAATTGTTCGGGAGCAAGCTCTACCTCAGCACAAATTACGTCACCGGTGACGGATCCTCTCAGCCCCAGCTTATGTTCCTTCCTGCCGGAGGTGTGTCCGGGGGTATCCTTATCAATAATAAAAACCGAGAGAAGGGGACGCCCTTTTTCATTTGTGCCGGTGTTAACAATCCAGAGATCCACATCAGCAACGGCCGAATTAGTGATAAAACATTTACGTCCGTTAATAATCCATTTACCATCCTTCAACTCACCGGTACTCTTTACTCCCATGAAATCAGAACCGCCGCCCGGCTCCGTTACAGCAAGCCCGGCAATCTTCCGACCGGAAGCAATCTCAGGTAAGTATTTCTCTTTTTGTTCAGGTGTACCATATTGCAGAAGAGGAGTAGTGCCTAAATGATGAGTCATCATGGCAATCCCTAACCCTGCCGAATGGCGGGAGATTTCCTCCAGACAAATAGCTCTTTCCACATGACCTAACCCGGCTCCGCCAAATTCTTCCGGAATAAAGATCCCCGTAATGCCCATTTCCCCCATCTTCGGGAACAATTCTACCGGGCATTCATCCTTCTCATCCCACTCTGCCGCCTTGGGTGCTATTTCTGCTTCGACAAATTCACGAACCGCTTTTCTTAACATTTCTTGTTCTTCCGTAAAAGTGAAATCCACAGTAATCACTCCTTCTTATCTTATTTGGCTTATTGTTGTTCTGATGCTTACCCGTATTTCCCCGGTTATTTCTTTAAACCGGGATCTTCCGTTTCTTCATTTACTCCGGCAACAGCTTTCGCATAATCAATATATTTTTCATATGGTATTTTAGAGTTAATTACGAGCCGTGCTCCGTCCGGTGAACCGCCCCCATGCATACAACCGGGTACGCCTGCGCCTAAAGTGAGCCATTCAATCAAACGGGCCGTTTTCGCTCTGCCTTCCGCTGAAACAGCACCTGCCTTAACAACCTCCTGAATATACTGACCGTATAACGGATGAGCAAAATCCTGGGCAGAGGGAAGACAACCGGTTTCCACAACACCCCCGCCAATATCCTGACAAATCCGTTTCGTTTCATAAGGAAGTTTGCCTACCAAGGTTTTATTGGTATGGGCCATTAAATCATTACAAATCCAAGCACCGGAGGGATGGGCCTTTCCCAGTGTCATGGCGGCAATTCCCACCCCATAAGTAGTTTCATTATTGATCGACATCTCAATAAATTTATCCTTAAACTTTTTCATGGGCAGACCATTAGCCCTAGCCATCAATGCCGCCGCACCAATCATTACATCACCCTGTCCGGCAACACAGGCGCCAATACACGACCGATAATTGGCCGTAAAGTATTGTACTACCTTGCCCGAATATTTAAACTCACCGGCCATGAAGACCCTTTCCTTCGGGACAAAAACTTTATCAAATAATAAATATGCTTGTGTAATACCGGTTTCCGGAATATCAAAACCGTTTTCGTATTCTCTTTTGTCACTAGGTCTGCGCGTTTCTACAATCGTTAGTCCTTCAATGTCTCTAGGTACTACACAAGCAACAGCAAAATCAGCTTCCTCACTTTTATATCCTCCGCCCGGTACAATAAAGATCTCATTGGAAGCGGCTACTCCACAAATCATTACTTTCGCTCCGCTGATCACAATACCGTCGTCTCTTTTTTCTTCAATGTGAATATAGGTATTCGGAAATTCCTGAGCATTAGGTTTTTTACTGCGATCTCCCTTGGCATCAGTCAAAGCAGCCGCTACGACCAGACTTTCCTCTTCCGCTTTAATAATCCAATTTTTCAATCTTTCCTGATAAGCAGTGCCAAACTCCGCATCAATTTCCTGCGTAACTGCCCACATTACATTCATCGCGTTCCATCCAACACATACTCCCCCGGCACACGTTCCCGTCAACCTGTACATTTCTCTTTTTAATTTAGCATTTAGCAAAAGATCCTCGCTTGTTTTCATTAAACTGTTAAATCTCATAATCTTTTTGCCTGTTAAATAGGACGTAGTGGTAAACAATTCGGCATATTCCGGATTGTTAGCCGCATCAAAAGCACGGGCATGACTTTCAACTGTTCTTTTGGTCGCAGGATGGGTAATGACATTGGTAATGGCTTCGCCGAATTTGTACATATTAGGCTTCATCGCAGTTAAAGAACTTAGATAATCTCTTCTTGTTTTCATATTTTTCCACCCTTCTTTCTCCAATTTTAGCAATCTATTAACTGACCGCCCCTTAAGAGAGCCTCTTTATTCATATTTAAGACTTTCTCATTTTTCTTACCTAGTAACTCTTCTAAAGCTGTAAATACGGAATCTAAATAAACAAGCTTGGTTTGAGCAATAAATGCACCTAGAATCACTAAATTAGCCACCTTCACCGAGCCTATTTTTTTAGCGACATCATTGGCCTCAATTGGAATTATTTCTAGATCAGCCCTTCCAATTTTTCTCTGTTGCAGTGAAGCATTATAAAAGAAAGCGGCGTTAGGCCTAGCCATTAGTTCAACCTGCCCTTTCGCTAAATCCATCGCAATCATTTCTGTTGGTGCCGTAATAATCGGGGAGCCAATGTCTTCACTGGAAATTACCACAGAGCAATTAACAACCCCGCCCCTCTTCTCCGGTCCATAATACGGCAGCCAGGTCACATGTTTATTTTCCAGCATTCCGGCATGTGCCAATAAATGTCCGATTAACAGAACCCCTTGTCCTCCGGTACCACAAATCATCACTTCATGATGCATTTCCTCACCTCCAGTCCTTAAACACTTGCAGCGGATAATAAGACACCATCTCTTTTTCCAGCCATTCAATGGCCGCTTTAGGTTTCATTCCCCAGTTCGTGGGGCAAATAGAAAGCACTTCAACTAAGGAAAAACCTTTTTTAGCAATTTGCGTTTCAAAAGCTCTTTTGATGGCCTTCTTCGCGATTAAGACATTTTTGGCATCATGTACTGAAACTCTAGCCAGGTAGCTTACTCCCTCCAAAGTATTTAATAGCTCGGAAACCCGCAGAGGATAGCCTTGTTTGGTTGTATCCCTCCCATAAGGTGAGGTTTGCGTTTTTTGTCCTATTAAAGTGGTGGGAGCCATTTGACCTCCCGTCATCCCGAAAATAGCGTTATTCACAAAGATAACCGTAATATTTTCTCCCCGCGCCGCAGCATGAATAATTTCCGATGTTCCAATGGCCGCTAAATCTCCATCCCCCTGATAGGTAAAGACAATGTTATCCGGTAATACTCTTTTAATACCGGTAGCTACCGCCGGTGCTCGTCCATGTGCCGCTTGTTGAAAATCCACATCCAGATAATCATAAATCATGGCGGAACAGCCAACAGGACCAACGCCAATTACCTTCTCCCGCAGCTGTAAATCATCAATCGCATTAGCTACTAATCTGTGAATGATCCCATGTCCACAGCCGGGGCAATAATGAGTAAATGCATCTGTGAATGACTCTGGTCTCTTAAAAATTACTTGTTGCATTTTTTCACCCCGCTAATCTTACTTTTAATTACCTCCGCTATTTCATCCGGCGTCGGAAGCATTCCTCCACATCTGCCATAGAACGTCACTTCTTTTTTCCCGTTTACGGCAAGTCTGACATCTTCGACCATTTGCCCTTTATTTAACTCCAACGTAATAAATAATTTCACCTTATCGCTTAGTTCAGCAAAGGCCTGTTGGGGGAACGGCCATAAAGTAATTGGCCTAATTAAACCGATCTCTATTCCCTCTTGCCGCAGCTTGCTGATCGCCGTCTGCGCAATCCGAGCCATAATGCCATAGGCCACCACCACATATTCTGTCTTTTCATTACACACCGACTCATAACGGACTTCATTCTTCATGATTTCGGCATATTTTTCGAATAGATGGTCAACATGTTCTTCTAATTCAGCCGGTTCAATCCGCAAGGACGATACCAACACCGGTTTTCTGCCTTTAGCTCCGGTTGTAGCCCAGTTCTTCTCATATTGCACAACCTTGGTGTCACTTAAAACGACCGGTTCCATTAATTGACTTAAGGCCCCATCACACATCAGCATCACCGGAGTACGGTATTTATCAGCTAAATCAAAAGCGACAAAAGTATAATCATACATTTCTTGCACAGACTTGGGGGCTAAAACGATCATCCGATAATCCCCGTGGCCGCCCCCCTTGGTAGCCTGAAAATAATCTGATTGCGCCGGTTGAATACTGCCTAGCCCCGGGCCACCACGAGAAGCATTAATAATTACGCACGGTAACTCGGCTCCGGCGATATAGGAAATACCTTCTTGTTTAAGACTAATACCGGGACTGGATGAAGACGTCATCGCTCTAGCACCGGTACCGGCAGCTCCGTAAATCATATTAATCGCCGCGATCTCGCTCTCCGATTGTATAAAAGAGGCTCCTTCTATTTGCGGCAGTTCTTTAGCTAAATAAGCCAGCAGTTCACTCTGTGGCGTAATCGGATAACCGCAATAGATTTTGCAGCCTGACCTGATGGCTCCTACGCCGATAGCCTCCGTTCCTTTCATCAGAACTTTTTCCATCATTTCCTTCCTCCTATTACGAGTCCTCTTTCTCATTCATTCATTCATTTATTTATTTATTTATTTATTTATTTATTTATTTCTATATACTGTTATGGCCGTATCCGAACAAACCTGAGCACATCTTGCACAAGCAATACACTTACTTGGATCAGACATTTCAATTACAGCATTTCCTTTGCTATTGACCTTTTCTGCACTTAGTACCAAAATGTTAACTGGACAAGCTGTGGTACATAGTTCGCAACCTTTACATCTTTCAATGTCCAGCTCAATCAAAGAACCTCACCCCTTTTTGTTTTGTATTTTTTACTCTTTTTATCTTAACGAACTTGCTTCAGAAAAAGGGGGTGGGAGGAACCCCCTCTTTCTAAAACACCAATCTTCCGTAAATTACTTTTCTTACTTATTTTATAAAGGAAGCTTTCTCCCTGTACCGGTTTGCAGAGCCTTATCAAAAATCGCCCTTGCCAAAGGAATGTCTTCTGCTGCTAAACCAACGTTATTATCAACAATTAATTGTTCACTATTATCTCTGCCTTTTTTCAGACCGGCTACAACTTCACCGGTTTCCGCAAATACTTCCGGCAAGCCATCCGGGTAATAGCCATATCCCGCTAAAAGGGTATGCTGGTCAATACTATCAACATAGTACTTGTCCGCCCGTTTCATCGTCTTGTCTTCATACAAGGAATGGCAATCACACATCAGGATTGTTTGTCCCTTCGAGATCCATTCATCTTTAATTTTCGGTTCCGGTTGAGCGGTAATAATCGTAGCGGAAGCGATCGCTTCACTGCTCTTCACTAATTCCTCCAGTGATTTACATTTGACAATCTTGGCCTGCGTAGTAGCCTGAAGGTCATTAACTACCCGATCCATCGCCGGCTCAAACACATCATAAATAAAGATTTTCTTTAAATTAGG
>DHPU01000076.1:0-17841 GCA_002407935.1 Peptococcaceae bacterium UBA5356 | reverse complement strand
ATCATGCCAAAGGTTGCCACTTTATCAGGGAAAGTCATGTATTTTGCCGCAACAGCCGTTACTGCCGGTGTCCTCATGGCGGTCAGCCAGATGCAGTCCATAATTGCCAAAGGCCAGCCTGTCTCCGGATCGTTGGTAATATAAAGACCGGATAATTGTGTTAAACCAAACTTCGTTCTATTTTCAGGGAAGCATCCTCCCCATTTAATTCCCATCGTAAATTCACTGGGGATATAACAAGGCATGGCATGCATAAAAGTATTATGATAAGGGTGAAGCCCAATTTTAGCCGGCATGTCCAGTTCTTTTTTCCCGTGGGCCACTAAAGAACGCTCGGTCATCTCAATAATCTCTTCAAATGTTATCCCGGAATTAACACATTCATCCTTCGTTAAATATAAAACTTCCTTACCAATATTTAGTTTTGAGGCAACCCAATTGCGATATTCCATCTTATCCATGATACAACCTCCTCATAAAAATTTTATTAGTTAGCATAAGTTTTAGGTTATTAATTAGGTTATTGATAATGAAACCGCATGGCCCCCTTTCTCTCCTTTTTAACAAGGAGCTTTCTTAATAATCGTCCGATCAACTCCTTTCTATTGACAACACGGTGTGCCTGTGTATAATAAAATAGTGAGGGCAATATGCCCGGGGGCACTCTTTATAACTTTCAGCTTGGCGGCGAATTATAAAGAGTGCTAAAAATATTTAACTGTAAAGTAAATTGCAACCACAAAAAGAGCACATGTCCGGGAAACACTTTTACATCTTTCAAGCTTGGCGGCGAAACGTAGAAGTGTTTTATTTTTTTCAATTCTGTACTTAAAAATATCAAAAGTACTAAATTAACCTACTTATTAAATTTATTTAATATCTTAAATAATAACTGCAGATTGCCTTAGTACTTTCGCCATGTTTTTATTCTGTTTTTCACTTGTATTTTACTGCTTTTTTAGTTGTATGTCAAGAAAAATTTCTTTATCACCTATTTGCCCAAAATTAAATTAGGCAGCCACAACGAAAATTCCGGAATATAAGTAGTAATAAATAAGGTCGGAATCCAGGCAAACAGAATAAACGCCACTACCGGACGCATCATCTCATCAAGCCGGGCTCCCGCCATACTACCTCCGACAAATAACAAAGGGGCTGTTGGTGGGGTAATATTCCCCATTCCCAAATTGACAGCTAAAATAGCCGCAAACTGAACAGGATCCACCCCCAACTTCATGGCTACAGGAAGAAGAATCGGCGTGCATAACGAACAAGCACTGACGTCATCCATCAACATCCCAAAGATAACCATAAAGATATTAAGCATGAACAGAATGACGTATTTATTAGAAGAAACGCTCATTAATATATCCATAATCTTCCCGGGTAAATCTTCCATAATGTAAATCCGACTAAGAATCATGACCGAAAAGAACATAACCATAATTACCCCGGTGGTTTTAGCTGATTCAATCAGGGTTTCCTTGAAATTCTTCCATTTAAGTCCTTTATAAATGAGAAAACCAACAGGAATGGCATATACGGAACCAACTGCTGCAGCTTCGGTTGGCGTCATTATTCCGCCATAAATTCCGCCTAAGATAAGCACAGGCAATAATAAGGCGGGAAATGCTTTAAATCCCCTCCTGGCGGCTATTAAGGCTACCTCTTTTAACGGTATTTTATCCATAACCTTAACATTCTTGTCATTTCTCAACAAGACAATACTGGTTACTGATAAAAGGACGGTCATCATGATCCCGGGTGCTACTATGGCTAAGAAAGTAGCCAAAACAGACTGTCTGCCCAGCCAGGCATAGATAATCATAATCCCACTGGGAGGAATCAAAAGACCCAAAACAGACGCATTAGCTAAAAGGGCTCCGACAAATCCCCGCGAATAGCCGGCCTTAAATAACTTTGTCTTCATAATTGAACCAATACAAGAAGCAGTAGCAAAGGCACTGCCGGTAATCGAACCGAAAACTGCACAAGATACAGTTGTCACGATAGCAAGTCCACCTTTAATCCTGCCCACAAAAGAATCAACAAAATCGACCAGCTTGTCCCCAATATTTCCGGCATTCATCAGATTGCCGGTCACAATAAACAGGGGAATCGCCAATAAAACCATGGAATTCAGTTTGCTGTATCCATAAGGCAATAAGAAAGTCGGATCATACCCCTGAACAAGAACCATAAAAATGGTGGCGGCCATAAAGGCAAAGGCAACAGGAATTCCAAACAATAGTGCGGTAATTAAAATACACAATGCTACAAAAACTAACAACATCCTCACCTCCTCAAGACAAAGATTTATTCTCCTTTTTGCGCAGTAATTTCTGCTTCTTCATGCGTACAAAGCTCTCCTGTCAATTTGAAGCAGCGAAAATCTTCAATCGTGTAAATAAAGGTATAAAAACTCATAAGGACTAAACCAAGGGCTATCGCCCCTTGGGAAGCTACAACCGGTATTTTTAACGCAGGAGTGACAGGCCATGTTTGAATATTCCATAAAACCAATAAGAGACCCCAGTAAGTTAATAAAAAGCATAATAAGGTGGTACAAACAGAAGCTATAAGTCTAACTATCCCTTGGGTTCTCTTGTTTTTAATATAATTCGGAATTACTTCAGCACTGATATGTGTTCTGCTAAAGCTGCCATAAGAGCCCCCCATAAAATACATCCAAAAACCGATAAATAAAACAAGCTCTTCCATCCCATAAAAGTCTTTTTCAAAGATATAACGTATAGCGGCTCCATAGGAAATCAATCCTACTACTAAGATACTGGAGAAAGCCATAATAAATTTTTGAAAAATCAGTAGACCTTTCCATAAATATCCGTCACGATTGATTATCTGGATCCTCTTGATAGCATCTTCCATCGGATTCCCTCCTTCTTCCTTAAGCTTGAGGAAAAGCAGAAGATGTATAGTAGACTATACATCTTCTACCAAAAGATAAATAATACCCTATTACAAACCAACTGATTTCTTAAGTTTGTCAAGCAAATCTTTGGTTAAACGTTCTTCCAGTTTCGGCCAGGTATTCTCGCGAACATATTTCGCCATTTTGTCCAATACCTCTTGCGGAACCTTAACTATTTTTACCCCCTTCTCTTGATTAAGCTTATCCAAATATTCGTTATCCGTTGCTTGGGCATTATCAATACTCTTCAAATTATATTCTTTACAGAGATCCGCTATGAGTGTTTGTTCTTCCGGTTTTAAGGAATTCCAAACATCCATATTCATGATATAAGACAAATTATCATAGAAAACATTATACAAGTAGTAGTATTTAATAACGTCTCTAACCGTCGAATAAGTATCCAGCGGCGATGTCCCAATACTGCCATCGACTATACCCGTCTGCATGGATGTGTATAATTCGGCATAAGCGATCCCGACATTTCTAAAGCCCATGTCTGCCATCGTATGTTTCCATATTTCCATTTGGGGAATACGGATCATTACCCCTTTATCTTCTGCGGGTGCTTCCCAATTGGTCAA
The DNA here is from genome assembly GCA_002407935.1 of Peptococcaceae bacterium UBA5356. Taxonomy (GTDB): domain Bacteria; phylum Bacillota; class Peptococcia; order DRI-13; family DTU073; genus UBA5356. The sequence continues at coordinate 14,325 of DHPU01000076.1, read as the reverse complement.
TTCTTTAGTCGTTGCCACACCTACGCCACCGGCCATGGCAAAACCAAGAAATTTCACCCCTAAGCCTTTATGGAAGCTGCCCCACTCTTGACCCACAACCGAATCCGGCTGGAAAACATCTTTTGCCTGCTCATAGTTTGTTGCCACATAAGGCATGGCCATCATTTCAAACCTAGCATCATACTGGGTAGGAATAGTGATCAAAGCCATTTCAATGGAGCCCTTCATAACCTCTTCATAAACCTGGGAATAATCACCCAGCTGATTAGCAGGATAGAGCTTCATTTCAATCCGACCATTAGTTTCTTCTTCTACTTTTGCTTTGATTGCTTTTAAAGCATCAATGTTCGGATGACCCTCCGGGTCTTGGGCGGCCACACGAAGTACTATCTTTTTTTCTTTGGCGCCTGCATCTCCGTTATCCCCTGTTTCTTTGCCTGGTCCGCATCCCACAAGCAAGGTTAAAGAAAATACCAAAACCAATAAAGTACTAATTAACTTTTTGCTTTTTCTCATCTTTCTTTACCTCCAGTTTATCTCTAGTCTAATTAATGAACAGGGATTAAGTTTAGTCTATCTATTCACCTCCCTATAATTATTAAGCTGTTACAAAATTTCACAACACCTCCCGAATATCTTGTTACTTTTACTCAATGTAACTAAACATCTTTAAAAACGGGAAATCTATGTTAAAAAATGTAACAGCTCTATTATTTATAAGCAGGACACTAAATAATCAAATATCATAGTACTAATTATAGCTTAATTTTTAGTGTCCTGCTTATTTTTTATATCCAATTATTATTATATAGCAATAATTGGATATATATAGTTATAAAAATAGAGCAATACGTCCGGGAAAACACTCTTTATATCTTTCAGCTTGGCGGCGAAATATAAAAAGGTTTTTGTCTTTCTATGCTTATAATATTTTGGACTTAATTAACTCCACAAATTTATCGGTATGTTTTTTCATGATATTTTTGGCTCCCTCAATATTTTGTTGCTTAATCCCCAGTTCAAAAAAATTAAGGTAATCCTCCACAAAAATCTCGTCCGTAATGTCTGTCGAAACATAATACCATAATCTTGTACAACGAATGTGATAACTTTCCAGAATTCTGGCCACTTCCTTATTCCCACATGCTTCTCGCATAATTTGGTGGAACTTTTCATCAAACTCAATTAAATCGCCATGCTTTATTTCCGTAGTAAAGGTATTCTGTATTTTTTGGATTAACTCCGTAAACTCCTGCTTCTGTTCTTCATTAATCCGTTCTAAAACCAGCTCCGCGGCTAAACCTTCCAGTTCTGATTTTATCTCGAAAATATCCCTAAACTCTTTTAGATTAATTTCAGAAACGTACGTTCCGCCCCTGGGGATAATTTCCACAAAACCATAATCTTTTAAACCTCTTAATACTTCTCTAATTATCGTTCTGCTAACATTATATTCGTTAGCTAAATTAGTTTCGTTCAATAATGTTCCCGGTTTATATTCCAGTTTCATTATTTTATCTCTTAAATCCAAAAACACCTTTTCTTTCATGTTTTGTTCCAACGTTAACCACACCCCGCATCTTTATTACCATAATCACACCTAATCATCCTATTCTTTAAGCAATTCATCCTAAGTGTTTTTGTTTTTCACTTGTATTTTACTGCACTTCCAACTGTATGTCAATCGTTTTATTGAAAATTTTTTACATCATAATTATTTCCTTATAATCATCAGATATTTTAAGGTATAATCAAAGAGAAGTAAAAATATTGGATAAAAAGAGGAGAAACAAATAAAATGGCAAAAATTAAAAAATACTTGTGCTTAACTTTTGAGCCAACTCTAATTATAACCTTCCTGATTTTGCTATGCAAAATTTTTTCACTGGCAATATTCTTTAAATTAAAGTTAACTAAAGAAATACTTCTTATTAATACCGGGTTACTTTTACTTCTGCTGACTCCCGCGTATTGTTTTAGTTCCGGGCTGCGGAAAATCTACCTTTATGCAATAAACCTTTTCTGTACCTTTCTCATCATCACGGATCTCCTCTATTTCCGCTACTTTGGTACTCCCGCTAATCTTTATGTTTTTATGCAATCCGCTAATCTTACCGACTTAGGCCCTAGCATTCTTAAACTAATGAACCGGACCGATCTGCTCTATTTTCTTGATCTCGTGCTGCTACCCTTTTTCTTTCTCTTTACCGCTCATCGCATAACCCCCAGCCGTCGGCTTTGTTGCTGCACACTCCTTCTAAGTCTGCTTCTTACTACCTACTATCCCCTTTATAATTATTCTCAAGGTGTAGAATTCCGCAGATTTACCGCTAACGATACGCTATATGCCTTTGGCCCATTAGGGTTTCATTTTATGGATACAGCCTACTTTATCAAGGATCGGAATCTTCAACTAACTCCGAAAATAAAAACGGAAATTCAAGATTGGTTTACTATTAAACAGCAACAAGAAAAACATAAGGAAACTTCGCCATACCAAGGTCTGGGTAACGGAAAAAATTTAATCGTCATCCAAGTGGAATCTCTCCAGAACTTTGTCATCGGAAAAACTATTCAAGGGCAAGAAATTACCCCTCATCTTAATAAATTGTTAAAAAACAGCCTCTACTTTCCCTATTTTTATCCCCAAACCATTGCCGGCAATAGTTCTGATGCTGAACTAATTATGAATACCTCCCTCTATCCCCTGCAACAAGGCAGTACCTTTTTTGTCCATCCTCATAATCAATATGCCTCTCTCCCTTTATTGCTTAAGGAAAAAGGCTATCAAACACTCGCCGTTCACGGTGATGAAGCTAACTTCTGGAACCGACACCTAGCTTATCCCGCCCTAGGCTTTGAACAATATATTTCCATTGAAAAAATGGAGGAAACAGAAATGATCGGAATGGGTTTAAGCGACGAAGCAATGTTTAAACAGTCCGCCTCTCTTTTACAAGCAACCGCACAACCTTTTTATGCTTTTATCATTACCTTAACTTGTCACTATCCTTATTATATGCCTGCCGATAAAGCCTTCCTACAGCTATCTGCTCCCTTAGCTCAATCCCATCTTGGTAATTATCTGCAAAGCGTTCACTATACCGATCAGGCCATTGGCCTTTTTATGGAGGAATTAAAACAAACCGGCTTACTGGAAAATTCGCTGATCGCCATTTATGGTGATCATGACGGACTCTTTAAAAGAGACCAAACGGAAATCGAAAAACTTTTTACGCATAAAACGATTAGCGAAGAGGAATGGATCCGTAACTATGTTCCTGTGCCCCTCCTCATCTACCAAAAAGATCTGCCGGGTAAAACCATCAACACCTATGGTGGTCAAGTAGACTTTCTTCCTACTATTACTCATCTGATGGCTATTGATAGCAGTAAACACCCTTATGCCATGGGCCAAAACCTCCTTACCACTGAAAATGATTTTGCCCTAATTCCTAGTGGAGACTATATTACTCAGGCAGTCCATGTCACACCCGAAAAAGTGGAAACAACCTTAAGCAGCTTTGATCAACAAACCTTAAAGGTGGCTGACCTCATTATTAAAACAAATTTTTGTGCTCAGACCAAAAACTAGCCACAACCGAAACTTATTCATTTCGATATGTTCTGATAAATTCCGGCATATTTTTAAAAACGTCTCAGAGATAAAAACTGAGACGTTTTTTATCGTCTAACTTTCTTTTTCATATTCATTCTTGCGTAAATACTCGACAATATATTCATCCAACTTTTGACTTATTTTTAAAAGCAGATCCCGGCTTACATGCATATCGGCGGCATTATATAAAATGTTCCGTCCCACTTCAATTGCCCTTTTTTTTGCTCTTCTCACCTCGTTCATCTCTTCATTCGCCTTATTTGCTTCATTCACTCTCTTCACTCCCATTCACTCTAATAAAAGCAAATCTAGACATAATCTTACATTAATCGTCGGCAAGTTGCAAATGTTATTTGTATGCCTCTTGCACATTTAGCTAAAACTAAAAATCCGATAGAGTATTGACCAGAGGGAGTGAATTAAACGCATGAATAAAAAAATCAATTTAGATGCCCTTGCTATTGGACAAAAAATGCGCGAAGAAAGGGAGAGATTTAAGCTTTCCCGCGGAGAATTTGCGGAAATAATCGGACTTTCCGATTATTACGTGGGACAATTAGAACGAGGCGAAAGACAAATGAGCCTCGGTGTTCTAGTAAAAATCGCGGCATGCTTGCATCTTTCCTTAGATTATCTTATTTTCGGAGAAAAAAACAACTTAGCATATTATGCCCACGATAATCAGGGAAACTATCTCACTTCTGATCCGGGCACTCTAAAAGAGATTCAGCTTTTACTTAATAAGTGTTCGCCCCACGAACTATTGTTAATTGAAAAGCTTCTTAAAACCCTACTTCCTTATTTAAATACCCCACAAAAATAAAAAAGCTGTTGCAAAACTACCTTTAGCACGCTGACCGATGATAGTCACTCTCCGACAGCACCTTGGCTAAAGATTAAATGAATGCAAGAAAGGAGACTGTTGCTACGAATTAATCTTCGTTGTGCAACAATCTCCTTTTTTACTCTTCTCTCACCAATAAAATTAACAAGTAATCGTTTAATAACTATGCAGCAACCGTTCATACCACTCTGCTGCCGTAAACTGTTCCAGAACAGGCTTAATCTCCTCGTTCTCCTTTTCCCATTCACACATCACTATTTGCTCTCCTGGCTTCAGCGGATAACGTAAAACCTCTTTCCAAGTTGTCTCATCAACAATTTTAAAAATAAGCAATTCCGTATTGGTTATAACCACAAGAGCTTTTTTGTCAGGTGAAGACACGGCATCTACAGCATTACCAACTTTTTGTTTAACGGCCTCCCAGCTTGGCGCTAGTTTCGTATTCTCCAAAAGCGTTGTTGCTTCAAGTGGGATCGTATAATCTTCAAAGTAGCCCTTCCCCACTTCGGAATTATAATCTAATCGTCCTATTAAAGATACTTCACCATTTCTATGAATCATGCCCCAATTAGCTTCATCCGAATATTGCATTAACCTATCATTATTCTTACTACGCAAGTAAGCTTTATTACTTTCCTCCAACATGATCTTTTTCCCTTCTTCGCCAAGCACCTCAGAAATTAAAACATTATATTCGTACAAATTCTGCATATTCTCAGTAGGTAGTACAGCTAATTTTGCATAAGCCCAATTATGCATTAAGCCCGGGTCAACCCCTTCCGTAGCGAAAGACACCGACATTAAATTCTTACTTAGATAATTTATAATTGTGGTATCAGTCCCATTCGATACCCTCATCCGATTATAATCAGCTTTCTGCAAAAATGGCTCTTGAGTCATGGGAGCAACATAGATTAAATCCTCCAGCCATTTTTTTTCATATAAACATCTTACTACCCCAGCGTTCCATATTTGTCCATCTTTTAAAAAGTATAACTCCTTCGTTTCCAAAATCGGGTTTTCCTGTTCTTTAAAATTAATAAACAACGTCCGATAAAACGGTGCCGGATGTTTCTCAATAATACTGGAAGGAATCACTGTAACGGTAGAATCATGGGGAGGCTCCTCATAATCCCTAAGACCTAAAAAAAGTAAATAATCAGTTTCGATTATCTCACTTAAAGACTTCTTGTAAACGGATTCATCTATATTCTGCCCTTCCCCTTCCGGCTTATTATCCGTTGCCGGATTATTAGTATTTTTATTCACAGTACTATCCGTTTGAAGCCCTTCCTTAACAGGAGGTTTCAGAAACTTCTCCTTTACCATAAATGTAGCTATCCCGCCCAATAACACCACACACAGAACAATAGCTATCATTGTAACTATCTTTTTCATTAAACCACCCCTCCATCCTTATTTTTTTAATTTTATTAATTTATAACAAGAGGAATATAATTGAAATCCTTTTCTTGTAAAATCGCCGCTTCCCTCCGATGACAAGTAAATAATAAAACCTGATGCTGCTCTGCATACTTTAATAAGTAAGTGAGTACAGTTGCCAACCGTTCATCATCATATTGAATAAAGGTATCATCAAGGATGAGAGGAAGCTTTCGCTCTTGGCTATATGCTAAAGCAATAATTCCCAGCCTGAGTGCAAAATAAACCTGATCCAAAGTTCCGTTACTGAAGAAATTAAGATCTCTCACCGACTCGGTGCACTCCTTAATACTAATACTGTAATTTTCCGCTACTTTTACCTCACCGTATTTACCGCCAGTAATCTCTTGCAGAATAAAGCCTACCTTGCTATTTAAAATTGGTCCGAAACTATTTTGTAGTTCTTGAAAAGCTTCTGCTAAAACATCTTTGATTAAATCTAATACCTCCAAAACCTCTTCATAACTTTTAATTTGTTGGGCCGCTAGGAGCAGTTCTTCCTCAACTCTAGCCAGATCCCGAACATCCTGGAACCGGCTATTAATAGTGCTTTCCATCCCTGTGATTTTTTTCTCTATTGCTAATCTTTCTTCAGTAAGCTCCTTCAACTTGAATTCAAGTGTCTCTTCTTCTTTTTCCATCATTCCCGGTTCTTTGTTTAAGTCCTTCTCTTCAGCATGAAATCCCTCCAAGACTACGGCAAGATCCGCCATAGTCCTCCCTGCTAAACGTTCCTCAAAATTCTTGGCCTCGCTAGCTAAACGAATAGTTAATTCCTTTTTCTGGTTTAAAGCACTTTCATACCCCTGAAGAAGCGTCTCTACTTGTCCAAAATTCTCCCTGCTAACTTCCTCTAATCCCAACTTATCACTCAATATTTGGGCGAGCTCTTCTCTGCTTAATAAAGCCTTCGCTAATTTATTTTGCAAATCAGCAAGTTCTCGTTGGATATTCTCCTTTTTAACCCGATATTCACCATACTCCGTTAATCTTTCATTAAATTCCTCAGACGAATTACACAAAGTTAAACTAAATAAGCGCTGGAAAAACTCTTGATTTTCCTTAAACTGTTTACAAACCTCTTCCTCTTTTTCTACCGCAAGTTGTTCTAGGCGATCAGCAATTTTAGCCTTAATAATCTCTATTTCACCATTTATTGACTCAAAGGTTCTTCTTCTTCCTCTAAACTCTTCATCATTAGCAGCTCCAAAACGCTGATAAAATTTCTCAAGCTCTTCCCTAACTGCCTCAAAGTCTTTTTGCAAACTCCCATCACTCTCGGTAGCGGCTAACTGTGACTCGACTTCTGCTAAGGTAGCCTTATGTTTCTTTCGCTGGAGAAATTCACAAATCCCGGCAATTACTCCAAACAAAACAAGCAGATAGCTAAACGGATGAAACAGCAACCCTAGAACTAAACCACCCACAACAGCAACCAGACTATAACGGAAGCGACTTTCTGCCCGCTTCAATTTATCCGTAATAAAATCACGTCTTAATGTATCTATTTGCCGATCATGTTTTAATCGATCTTCTAACTGCCGCTTCAAGTTTTCTTTTCCGGCAATCTCCCCCTCCTCCGTCGAGGTAAGATCATAAAAGTTTACCATACTGCCCAATTCTGTTTTTTTGGCTGCCAATACTTGTTCCAACTCTAATTTTTCTTGATAATGCTTCTCAATGCGACTCAACTTTTCCCTTAATCTTTTTTCTTCTTGCTCTTGCAGCAACAATTGAGCACTAATATTTTCGTCAAGACCCGCGAAGCCCTTGAATTCAGCTAGAATAGCCTCCACCTTTTCTAATTCTACGGTTTGAGCATTACTCTCTTTTTCCAGTTCTAATACTGCTTGTTCTTTATGACGCCACTCAGTTAAATTAGTTTGCCCCTCTTGTAAAAATTCGGCATTAATCAGAGCCTCACCACAAAAAAGCCGCTCCTCAACTTCTGAAAGTTCTCTTTGTAGTATCTGTAAAGCTTCTGCATACTTTTCAAGCTCCCGATATTCTAAATATTGTTTTAATTTTTTCAGCTGCAACCTTTGCTCTTCCTGTTCAATAATAGCTCTTTGCAGCTCCCTTTTCCCTGCGAGCAGATTATTGAGCACTGCCTGATCAGTAATATTCTCCTCATGCAGCTGCTGCACCTGTTCCCTTTCCTGCTGTAAATCTGCCTGCCAACTGCGCAAACCGTCTAATTTTCCATTGCCTGACCGTAAAGTAAGTCTCTTGCGCTCCTTTTCTAAACTAGTCAAAGCCTTTTGCAAGGATATTTGCTCTTCTCCAGTTTGTTGCAAATTCATCAACCGCGCCATTATTTCATCTTCTTTATCCGGGGAAACAAGACAACCCAACTGTGAAACATAAATAGTCCGGCTAAAAGCGGCCTCCCCTAACCCCAAGATCGCTTCGCCCGGCTTCGCAGCCTCATAACCACTAAGCCGCTGACCGGTTAAAGCATCAAAAACATTACAGTAATCACCGCGTGTACTCCCTATTTTACGTCTGATAAATAACTCTCGTCCTTTCTCATCTTGAAAATACAACTCTCCCTCACCAAAATCTCCATCCCATGGTTGAAAACGCAAACGATCATTTTCCCGCAGATCTTTTTTCTGAGAGTTCATTCCATAAAACATTGCCTTAATAAAAGCCAGTATAGTAGACTTACCGGCTTCATTATGGCCATAAATTATATTCAGCTTTGCCCCAAGCGGAAGTTCCAACTCCTTGATCTTGCCAAAATTCTTAATCCTCAGCTTAGTAAAGATCATTCTATCCCCGCCTCCCCTTGTTCAAGAATGCGGAGACCATACTTTAAGGCCAACTCTCCTTTTTTACGTTCCGTCTGCCCACTTACTTGCTCCCTTATCTGCCCGCCCGATTGCTCACTTGCCTGCTCGATTCTTTCCAGCATTTTCTTCGTAAAAAGTCCCCTCAACGTAAAATCGGCTGCCAACAATTGAGGATCAACCTTAGTAATAGTTTCATCCTTTATTTTCAGAAAATAAAATTTTTCCTCTAGTTTTTCACAAAGCACAGACGTCCGCAAGGAAAAGTCCTCCTGAAGTTCTCCTTGCAACATTACTTTAAATAAATTTTTACCCGGTTCCATCCCCTCGGTATGCTCTAAAACTCTTGCCACAATCTCTTCATAAGTACGGCAATTACTGATATCAATTTTAAGTTCAAAATACTTTCTTTTCGCAATACTTTTAAAAGATAGCTGACAACTTTCCTTACTAAGCTCTCCTAGGAGAATTCCCTTCTCTCCCAACTCATCAAAACCTCTGCCCTCAGGGCAACCACTATATGCCCATGATGTACAGCCTTGTTTCGTTACTTCAGTGCAAGAATGGCGATGCCCTAAGGCAAGATAATCAAGTCCACTTGCCCCAATTTCCTCCGTCGTAATCGGATGATAGTCGCTGCCCTGCCCCGGTGTAACAACATCCCCATGCAGAAGCATTATATTTAATTTGGTAGGATCATCCACCGAAAAACCTTTTAAAAAGGACTCTTGATAGTGCGGCTTAGTAAAACCTCGCCCATACACACACACATTTAAGTCTTCAAGCTCAACCTTTTCCCAGGTATTTTGAAAGATATGTACATTGTCCGGCCAATCAACCAAATGATAATAAGATTTCTCATGATAAGGATCGTGGTTGCCTGGCGCAATAAAAATGTACACTTCCGGTATTTCTTTGAATTTATTAATTAAATAATTAATCGTCATCCGGCTAACCCCTTGATTATCAAAAAGATCACCACACAAAAGCAAAAGCTGCACCTTTTCCTGTCTGGCAAGCTGAACCGTCCTCCCAAAGGTTTCTCTTAAATCTTCTTTCCGTTTTTCTCCCATGCTACCCGTGAGTTCACTAAAAGGAGTGTCAAAATGAAAATCAGCACAATGAAGTATTTTAATTAATTCCAATCTTGCTCCTCCTAACTAAAATCCATAGCTTATTATCTTGTAGAATTTATCAAATTTTCTATTTTCGCAACAACCTTTTTCACAATTTCAAAACATTTTAAGGTATCTTCTTTTGTTACAACAAGAGACTCCACATCTGCGCCTTCTTTATTTTCCAGGTAATACTTGTCTAAAAATGCTAAATCCTCCATTAGTTCGTCAAAGGACGGTTCAACTAACATGGCCTTTTTACAAAAACTAAGCAAATCATGTCCTTCCTGCAACTCACCGGTCGTATAAAAGAGATACCCTTTAAAACATTTTTCAATAGCTCGTTGACAACGAAAGCAAATAACCTTATTGTCGGCGCCATATTTAAATGAAATTTTCGCACTCCTTATTTCTTTCCGAGCTAGGGCAAACCATTTATTATTCCTCTCCGTCTCTCCCAAACAGACTCACCCCAATTCTATTATTATCACCAGTGACTTCTGTCGCATCTAACCTTATTTTACCGTTTTTCATTCTAAATTACAATGCTTAACTTGGTAATTCCCTCCCAAACGTCAGCAGAACATCTTTAATGATATAAAAACGCTCCTTAAGCTTCATCCTAAACCGAAATATTTTCCAGATTAATAATTACATAACTACACAAAATAATAACGGCAGAAAGAGATGAGCAAGCGCACCACGGATGCAACCGGGATATATTCCGTGGACCGCATGACCCGGCGCTCATTTTACTTTCTGCCTTATTATTTACTAAATCTCTTTCACGTCCATACCTTTAAAATAAATATACTAAAAATCGTAAATATCCTTTTACATTATAAGCAAAGCTTTAAATACGGCATCTTCTACATTTTGATAAAAGGAGATTTGAAATTTAGCAAATAACTCCAGTGGTACTGTCCCAATATTCCGCGATGGTAGCCATAGCGTTTCTCTGGGGATAGTTGACAAAAGAGTTCATTCAGTATATTATAATAGTAACAGAGCTCACCACGCCTCTTAACAATGCGGACCAGGGTGGGACTTTTTTTATAAAGACAACAACATTCGAAGAACAAGTCCAGATCTTAAGGTCACGAAACCTTATTATCGATGATGAGGGTATTGCAATATCTGTATTACAAAACATTAATTATTATCGCCTTAGTGCATACTTGCTTACATATAAAATCAAAGATGGTTCTTATAATGGAGCTTCAATTATGGATGCTTATAGGCTTTATCAATTTGACCAGAAGCTTCGTAAGCTTATTTTACCCATGCTAGAAAATGTTGAAATAGCATTTAGAACCCACATTGCGTATTTAATTGCTCACAAATATGGAGCCATAGAGTATGAGAATTACTGATTCGTAATTGTTGAAGCAATCTCCCCCTTCTTTTCGCTTCCGAATTTACCGCAAATAGATTCTCTTGTATAGACTTGTTTATAATTTCTTCTATGCTTAACCCTTGTGTTATCAAGGAAGCCGCCTTCTTAAGTTCAAGATATAAGTAAGGTCTGGATTTTAATATCGAAGTATATTTCAACATTTGTTACCACGTTGCCTCCTAAAATGGTCCACTTTAAATCACATTATATCATAAAGGAACAGTTTTCCCAATATTTTGCAAAGGTTTATTGGGAAATAACATTACAACATATCCTAACCTTATTGCATGTTCCTACTTACTTCTAACTTTTTGGCTTTAAATTCATTAATTATATTTCGCCGTGGTTTTGATCTAGGTAAAGGATTTATTCACCATTATATTTAAAAAATCAAATGTACTATACTATTTCTTAACATTTCCAAAAAGGCTGTATTATCAATCAATTTATCTTGTTCCTCAATTGAATTATCCTGCTTTTTTCTTGTGAACTTTATCCTTCTCGTTTGTCTATAACTCTCTACAAAGATATCAATATTATCCTCATCTATATGTCCAAGCCTTACCCATTCATAAATCAGGAAATCATTTGATTTGAAAGTTATGGAAGTGTTGCTTCTGTTCTTAAATCGCTCTTCTTTATTAAGCATTTCTTTAGCCTTAGAAACAAAATCATATGTATCTCTGTCACTGCTAAAAATAGTTATAATATCAATGTTTCCGCAATGATAATAGGAAAGAATGTAACTTAAAACGGCTATTGATATCTCTCCGGCATTCTTCCTTTGGATTCTACCGTTTGAAAGTTTCCTTTGATCTAGTCCCTGTTCATAAAATATATTAAGCCATTCCGGGTCTAAGTCCTCTACGAACCTGTTTTTTAAGATGTTTTTCTTGATAAAACTAACAAGCCTACTCATATTATAGCAGCAGAACAAAAACAAATAATATAATTCTGCTTCTTTATAATCAACCAATGTTAAGTAGTCAACTTCATCTATAATTTGGATCTTCGTTAAATATTCTTTTAAATCATCTATATAACTTTTTCTGTTGTCACTATCACAAACCTCAACCCATACCCATTGGGGAATAAAAATAATATCATACTGACTAAATATCTTTTCAGGGCTAATATTTCCACGTACCCGGGTTAAAAATTCAATAGAGTTATTATCCAGAATGCAAACTTTGAGGAACTTACCCTTGGAAAGATATTTTTTTAAGTCAATAATATCCTCTCTTTTCATTGGGTAAGCTCCTCCACTCCTTTTTTAATTTTATTCTTTAGTATTAATAAAAACTGATAGTTATTTTTATGATAGGAAACATCCTGATTCTCCTTCATAACATTTTGTACTTTTTTCTCTAATCCACCCAAACTTACAACATATGAGGGATTCACTAACTCCGCATCCAATTCTAAATCCATAAATTTTTGCACTAAATTCTCAGGCTTATGATCAAAATGCTTAAGAATCTTTTCTTTTAAATCCATATCGTTATATTTTGTAACGGCTTCTTCAAACAGTTCTATCAGTACCGCCTTGTATTGTGCCTTATATATATCTATGCATTTTATAACTCTATCAATAAAATCTTCATCATCTAATGAATAGTAGTATTCGTACACATTGCCAAAAATCATTTTTGCCGCAAAATAATCTGCTTTTCTTTCATTTAAGTCCATATCTAAGTTCATATCAGCGGCAATATTATGTGTCTCTTCGCTTAAATTGAGGTCGTAGAGCAAATGATATATTTCATGCCATGCCACAAAATATTGATAGACACGGGGCTGGGCAGTATTGATAACCGGTATTTTAACACTTCCCTTTGTAATAATAGCTCCACCCCAATATTCATCATCAATGGGAATTTGGATTAAATGATTCTCTTTTAATACCGAAAAAGATAACTTATCCTGCCCCGTAACTCCCGACTTATTAAACCTTACAGTAAAATCTTTTACTAGTCTTAGAATATCATCTTTAATTAGTTTGTTTTTTTCAATAACCTGCTCAAGGTTTTGGCTTGTAATTAATTCCGACATGGTTACACCTTCTTAATTGTAATATAGTTCACATATATGAACTATATCATCTAAAATACCGAACATTTCTTGAGCCCTAGAATTTAAGGCATGATTTTCAGGAGCATTGTCAGACAGCGCAAAAACAAGTTCCTTTTTCATTTTGTACTTTGGGACATAATTATTCAATTGTTCTTCATTCATATCTTCGCTTTCCAAAATTTTTTGTATATGCGTTTTAAATGTAGCGAAGCTATCAACTTTGCCTTTGATTAATTTATCCAAAGTAGGTCTTGAAATATCAGTAAGCCTTGCGAAGGAATACTTTGTATATCCCTTATCATTAATGATATTTAATATATTTTGCCCTATTAGTTTTCTATTTTCGAACAACGATTTTGTACTCATTCTTTACACCTCCTGCTTTATTATACACCAAAAGCCCTTAAAAAGATAGGTTTTGTAAAAAAAAAATTTACAATTTTACTATAATATTGACTCCCCATTCCTCCTAGATTTTAAATATTTTTGATAATTATTATTAGCAATCTGGGGCAAACTGTTAGCATAGCAATATATGCACTGGTGGCTACAAGTATCGTATTGACCAATATCCTTGCTAATTATACATCCACAGTATTCTCGTTGACCCTTATCTTTTAACTTTTTCGTTCTATTGGAACTATTATTTAAACTCATTTCCAAAGAAGCTTTATCTTTGTTATCAATAAAATCAAATAGTGACATTTTTACATAGAATTTAAATCCATATCAACAACAATATTTGTCCATCTCTTCGCTTAGATTAAAGTTATGCCCTATTTTCCAATTCTGCATATTTTGTTAATCCATTCAGAAAAGTGCCTGCATTTTTTCATAATTGTCTACCCCACCTCTAAATACTTTCCCACTCCTTTTTGTTTTATAGCAGCCTCATCAGAAGTATCATGAAATTGATAAACACGCCACAGGTTAATAATCTTCCCCATTACCTCTGCAGTCTTGCGTAGATCTTTACCAATAATGACACTACTATTAACCAGTAAAGATTCTTTATGTCCTGCCCCAAGAGATTTTAAAGTAGC
>DHPU01000075.1:6825-15661 GCA_002407935.1 Peptococcaceae bacterium UBA5356 | reverse complement strand
TTTAACGGGCCGACCCGTGTAGTAGCGGAATTCTATGATCCCACTTACCGCCCGATCAAGGAAATAGCCCTTGAACGGATGCCGGGTTCCGCTGCCGGAAAAGGGAAAGCAGTCTGGATGCTGCCGACACTCCCTCGTTATACCCTGCAAAACGGCAAGGACATCTACGAAAGAAAGTATTATACTAGCCCGGACGATAAAGACGGCGATTACACGATCCAAGTCAGGGTGGAATATGCCGGCAAGAACGGACTTTATATCTGCAAACAAAAGGTTATGAAGATTTGGGGCAGTATGTATGATGATTTTTATACCGCGCCCATGCCTTTGAATCTGCGGGATAGATAAAAAATATCCATTTTTTATAAAGGCAAATTTCATCCCTGAGTCTGTATTTATTGGAGCCATTTTACTATAAGTTGACATAATAAAGGAAGCAAGTAGGTTGTCACTTCCCATTTAATTATGGTATAATGCAAACAAGAACATAGCCTGAGGGGTGAAAACCTTGCAATCTGTTAGTGATTTATGTTGGGACTTATTTATGGCTACGGGTTCGGTTATGTTTTATCTGCTTTATAAGAGAATTTTGGCGGAATAATGATGAACGGGAGCCAGTAAAGGGATCTTAGACAGGGAGGGGGGTCGTGACTGAGAACCCCCTTTAGACGCCGAGAGCGGTTTCACCCGGGAGTTGCTAGGTTGAAGTTATTAATTGTTTAGCTTTAGTAAAGGTAGGCCTAGTCGGTTGCCCCCGTTAAAAGGCGGCAAGTGAATTCATGAGTGTGATGATTTCTGCACACAAACAGGTGTGCCAATAAGTTGTTGCCGGAGGTGAATTAAACAGGGTGGTACCGCGGAAGAAAAGCTTTCGTCCCTTAGGGGAGGCGAAGGCTTTTTTGTTTTAAATTAAATTAAATTAAAAATAATAAAGAATAGTCTAGAGTGAATTAATTAAGGGGGTTAGAAAATGCGGGAACAATTACGTCTCTTAAAGGAAAAAGCCGAAAATGAACTTAAGCAGTGCCAACTTCTTGATGATTTAAACGAAATCAGGGTTAAGTACATGGGAAAAAAGGGCGAGCTTACCCGGATATTGCGCGGGATGGGGCAATTAGCGGCAGAGGAACGTCCGGTCATGGGACAATTAGCGAATGAAATCAGAGATAGTTTAGAAAGTAGACTGGGGCAGCTTACGGAAAAAATTAAGGGAAAGGAATTAGAACGGCGCTTGTTGGCGGAAAGTATTGATATTACCCTGCCGGGCATACGTCCGGAAATGGGGAGGCAACACCCCTTAAGTCTCGTGATTGAAGAGATTGAAGAGATTTTTATGGGGATGGGTTTTACAATTGAGGAAGGGCCGGAAATCGAATTAGACCATTATAATTTTGAAGCATTGAATATTCCCAAAGACCATCCGGCTAGAGATATGCAAGATTCCTTCTATCTTACTCCCGAGGTTCTTTTGCGTACACACACCTCGCCGGTACAGGCTCGTACAATGGAAAAGACGCACCCTCATGTGCCTGTAAAGATCATTGTGCCGGGTAAAGTTTATCGTCGTGATGATGATGCTACTCATTCACCGATGTTTCATCAGGTAGAAGGGCTAGTGATCGATCATCAGATTCGTTTTAGCGATTTAAAGGGTATCCTGCTCAGTTTTGCACGCCAGATGTTTGGAGCGGATCAGAAAATTCGTTTACGTCCCAGCTTCTTTCCTTTTACAGAACCAAGTGCCGAAGTAGATATTTCTTGTGTCATATGTAAAGGAGCCGGGTGCAGAACCTGCGGGCAGACGGGGTGGCTGGAAATTTTGGGTGCTGGGATGGTGCATCCCCGTGTTCTGGAGATGGGCGGCTATAACCCGGAAGAGGTTACCGGTTTAGCTTTTGGGATGGGGGTAGAAAGGGTAGCGATGTTGAAATATGGGATAGATGACCTGAGAATGCTTTTTGAAAATGATATGCGTTTTTTACGTCAGTTTTAGGAGGGAAGGAAAAAGATGCTTGTATCGTGGAAATGGCTTAATGAATTAGTAGCTCTGCAAAAAACACCGGAAGAATTGGCTGAACTGATGACGATGTCAGGTGTAGCCGTGGAAGGTATAACCTATCCGGAGATAGAATTAAAAAACCTAAAGGTAGGATTAATTGCGGAAATTACGGACCATCCCCAAGCTGATAAGTTGGTGATTTGTCAGTTGGATGTAGGCGAAGGGGAGAAAAAGGTGATTGTTACCGGGGCTAGGAATGTTCGTGAGGGACAGAAGGTTCCCGTTGCTTTACCGGGTGCTGTTTTAACGGGCGGTAAAAAAATTGAGAGTGCCGAACTCCGTGGGATACTGTCGGAAGGGATGTTGTGTTCTGCCAATGAGTTAGGGCTGGATGTTGATAAAATACCGGCTGAACAGAAGGACGGGATTTACCTTTTTCCCGCAGAGGTGGCGATCGGTACCGATGTAGTGCAAGTTTTAAAGTTGGATGATTTGATTCTGGAGCTGGAGCTTACGCCTAATCGTGCCGATTGCTTGGGCATGTGGAATGTAGCACGTGAAGTAGCGGCACTGACGGGGGGAGAAATTCATTTACCTGAAATAAATAGCTCGGAAGAAGGCGGATTATGTGCCGATTTAACTAAGGTGGAGATTGCCAATCAAGAGTTATGCAGTAGATATGTAGCGAGAATAATTAAGGATATCAAGATTGCTCCCTCACCGCTCTGGTTACAGCAGCGGTTAATTGCCGCCGGAGTGAGACCGATTAATAATGTGGTTGATGTTACGAATTATGTGATGATGGAAATGGGGCAGCCGCTTCACGCTTTTGATTATGATTTGCTTCAGGAAAACAGAATCGTCGTTCGCCGAGCCGAAGAAGGGGAAGAACTAGTTACGTTGGATGGACAGTTAAGAAAATTAAACCCCGAGATGCTGGTAATTGCTGATGCCGCAAAACCGGTAGCCATTGCCGGGGTAATGGGTGGATTGGAAACCGAAGTAACAGAGCAGACAAAGACTATTTTGCTGGAAGCAGCCGCTTTTAACGGGCCTAGTATCCGCAGGACTTCCCATGCTTTAGGTTTACGTTCGGAGGCTTCACTACGTTTTGAAAAAACCCTAGAGGTCGAACAGGTGCGGTTGGCTGCCGATCGCACGGTGCAGCTGTTGACCCAGATCGGAGCAGGAGTTGCGGTAGAGGGTTGTATCGATTGTTATCCTTTGCAGCAGCAACAGCAGCAGCGAGAAAAACAAGCGATCAGTTTGCGGATCAAACGGGTTAATCAGATTTTAGGTACTACGATATCCGCTTTTACTATGGAAATGATCTTAAAGGCTTTACAGATTACTTTTCTGGAAAAGAATCGGGATGGCTGGCTGCTTTTACCGCCTTCCTATCGCCGTGATTTGGAAAGCGAGATTGATTTAATTGAGGAAATTGCCCGTTTGTATGATTATGAGCGTATTCCGACTACTTTGCCGGAGGGAGTAACGACTCAGGGAATGAGGACAACGGAACAAAAATTGCGTTATCAGCTGAGAAAAAGGATGGTTGGCCAGGGCTTGGTTGAGGTAATTAATTATAGCTTTATTAATCGGGCACAGTTAGACTTTTTAGGGATACCGGACGGAGCTCCTTTAAGGGATACGGTGGTTATCAAAAATCCTCTTTCTGAAGAACAGGGAGTAATGCGGACTAGTTTGCTGCCGGGTTTGCTTGATACGGTGAAAAGGAATATTAATAAGCACAATAAAAACCTTAAGTTCTTTGAATTGGGGAAGGTCTATTTTGCGGAAGGGTTTCCTGAACAAAGCAAGCTCCCGGTTGAAAAATGGGCATTAGGGGTTGTGGCTACCGGTAAAAGGGAAAAATCTTGGGCCTATGGGGCAGAGGAATATGATTTCTTTTATCTGAAAGGGGTAGTAGAAAACTTATTGACAGGACTCGGTTATACGGAGAATGAGTATACTTTTGCCGCTGTCCGTGATTTACCCGGATTGCATCCCGGACGTACGGCTTCGATTCAGATCAAAGGGAAGGAAGTAGGAGTGCTAGGGGAGGTTCATCCTTTAGTCTTGGAAAAATACGGGATAGACCAGCGAATAACAATGGTTAATCTGGAAGTAGAAAAATTAGCAACGGAAAAAATAATGAAAAAGGGGTTAGTAGTACCTATTACGAAATTCCCCGCAGTAGCTAGGGATTTAGCCATTATCGTTCCAGAGGAAGTCAAGACAGCAGATGTGACGGCCTTAATCAAGGAACAAGGTAATGAGTGGCTGAAAGAAGTGCGGCTCTTTGACTTATATCGTGGACAACAGATCAAAGAAAACAGTAAAAGCTTAGCGTTTTCGCTGACTTGGCAGGCTCCGGATAAAACCCTCACTGATGAAGAGGTCAATGTTTTGCATCAGAAAATCGAAGCGGCTTTACAGGGAAAAATTGGAGCCGGTTTACGTCGCTAAAAAATATTCACGATAAAAGCAGGAGTTTTTATTTCATTCACGAAAGGGAAAAGAGGAAGGATATAACTTTTCTCAGGGAGGTTTTCTTATGAAACTAAAAGAAAAATTAAATAGGCTCAGCGTAACGATTTTTAATGACGAATATGTGATTAAAGGTCAAGCTGATGAGTCTCATATTGAAAAAGTGTCTGTTTATGTCGATCGAATGATGAAACAGATATCCCAGAAAAACCCTGATCTTTCTCCAAAACAATTAGCGGTGCTGACAGCACTCAATACCACGGATGAACTGCTTAAATTACAGGAAAACTATGATGAACTGATCAAGCTATTGGATGAGGCTGATAATAAATAAAGCAAGCATAAATATGGATCTGTTTTGGGATGCTATTTTTAAATAGTCAGGAATAGGTATGACCATGTTATGGTTAAAAATAGAGGAGGTTCTTACAGTTGCGTTTAATTGATATTTATCAGAAGTTTATTAGTTTGGGGAAAGAAAATGATCCTAGACCATTGGCAGAAGTAGAAAAATATCTGGCTCGTGCCGCCAAGGAATACGAAAAATTAGGGGAAGAGGAAAAAGAATATTTTGATAAGGAAAGATTGACAAATCCCTATGGCGATACGCGTATTTTAAATGGTGTTCCGGAGACGGAAGTAAAAAGAATTCTTGCCGGAATTGACATGGAAGCTCAGGAAATCTTGTTGGCCGACCGCTTGCGGGAAAAAGGAGAAAAAATTGATTTAGTGCTGGCTCATCATCCGGAAGGGAAAGCACTGGTGAATCTGTTTAGAGTAATGGGCTTACAAGAGGATGTCTTGGCACAGTTGGGGGTGCCGATTAATGTAGCCGAAGGGGTGCTGGCTTCCCGCATCAGTGAAGTTGAGCGGGGACTGATGCCTCTGAATCATAATCGGTCTGTGGATGCCGCACGGCTGCTGAATTTTCCTTTTATGTGTGTCCATACACCCGCCGATAATATGGTGAATACCTTTTTGGAAAAACTGTTTGCGGAGAAGCAACCGGAAACAGTAGGCGATGTAGTGAAGATTCTTATGACAATTCCGGAATATCAAGCATCCCACCAAATTAATGCCGGCCCGAAGGTTTTTGTGGGTAAAGAATCAAACAGAGCGGGAAAAATATTTGTCGATATGACCGGAGGCACCAGCGGCTCGGAAGATGCTTTTGCCAAACTGGCAATTGCCGGGGTAGGTACGATCGTGGGGATGCATATGGGCGAAAAGCACCGGAAGGAAGCGGAGAAAAACCACATTAACGTGCTGATTGCCGGACATATGGCCAGTGATTCCCTGGGGGTTAATCTTTTGCTGGACGTTTTAGAACGGGAAGGGATTGAGGTTATCACTTGTTCCGGTCTGCGGAGGGTGAAGAGATAGATTAAATAGGCTACAAGAACGAATTTTTGCGTTCTTTGGATGTGTTATTTTCACAGGATATCTTCTCTTTGATTTATTTCTGGAACTGCTTGATATATTAAGTAATGAATGTTCACAATTAATTACTTTACCCAGACTCTCTGTTGTGCTCAGAGAGTCTGGGTTTTGTTTTGGTATGTCAGTGATAATCCCTTACTAATTTAGTTTTGACAGAATTGGCGTAACAAAGGATAATTGAGGGGAGAGGATATATAATAAGAACAGAAGAGCAGTTAATTGTTTGATGGCGGGAGGCACAAGGTAGATGACAAAAATGGAACTTCTGGCTCCGGTAGGCAGTAGTGAAGCGTTGCGGGCTGCGGTGCAAAACGGTGCCGATGCGGTTTATTTCGGGGGTAAGTTATTTAATGCGCGGCAGTTTGCCGATAATTTTTCCATAGAGGAAATTAAGGAAAGGGTGCGTTATGCCCATTTACGCGGGGTACGGGTCTACGTGACGGTGAATACGCTGCTTACTAATGAGGAGCTGTCGGACTTAACAGATTATCTCTATCTGTTATATGAAGCACAGGTAGATGCGCTGATTGTGCAGGATTTAGGGGCGGCGGAGCTTATGCGAACCTTGTTGCCGCACATGAGGATTCATGCCAGTACGCAGATGACAATCCATAACAGCCCTGGAGTACGGTTCTTGCAGGAACGGGGTTTTGCCCGGGTTGTTTTGGCCAGAGAAGTATCTCTGTCTAATATTGCTCGGATCGAGGAGAAGGTCGATTTTCCGTTGGAGGTTTTTGTGCACGGGGCTTTATGTGTCTGTTATTCCGGACAGTGTCTGATGAGCAGTATGATCGGCGGGCGCAGCGGCAACAGGGGAAGATGCGCTCAGCCTTGCCGCCTTACTTATACGCTGGTAGATGCGGATGGGAAGGAAGTGCAAGCTGAGGGAGAGCATCTTTTGTCTCTCCGGGATTTAAAAATGATTGAGGCTCTTCCTCTCTTAGCTAAGGCGAAGGTGGCTTCGCTGAAGGTGGAGGGAAGGATGAAGCGACCGGAGTATGTGGCCACAGTAATTCGCAATTATCGTCAAGCTTTGGACAATTTTTATGCCAATCCGGAGAAATATGCGGTGCCGAAAGAGGCAGAAAAAGAGTTAGCGCAGATTTTTAACCGGGATTTTACGACGGGTTATTTCATAGAAAAACCGGGACCGCAATTAATGAGTTATCAACGCCCTAACAATAGGGGCATTAAGTTAGGACGAGTAGTGCATTTTGATTCTCGTACCGGTAGTGTTACCGTTCGCTTGGAGGAGCCTTTAGCGGTTGGTGATGGTTATGTTATCTGGGTTACTAAGGGTGGACGGCTGGCGGGGAAAATTAAAAGCCTCAAGAAAGGGAATACTCCGATAGCACGGGCAGAAGAAGGAGAAGTAAGCTTTACTGTTCAGGGGGGAAGGCCGCACGTGGGGGACCGGGTTTTTAAAACGCTAGATTATGCCCTGATGGAAAAAGCAACGACTACTTATGTCTCGGTACGGAATGAAAACAAAGAACCTTTGGATTTTACTCTGCAGATTGCCGAAGGTAAGCCTGTTGTACTCGAGGCACGGGATAGGCAAGGAAATTATGCGCGGGTGGAAGGTCAGTTTATCGTGGAAAAAGCCCAGAAACATCCACTTATGCAGGAAGATATTGAGCGGCAGCTGCAACGCTTGGGAGATACAGCTTTTTGCCTGGGGGAAATGACGGTACAGTTGGAGGCCGGTTTGATGGTTCCTTTGAGTGAGCTTAATACGTTACGTCGGGCCGCGGTAAGTCAAATAGAAGAGTTGAGACTGGCGGAATTTGCTAAGCCTGCTGTTTCAATCGAAGAATACCAGTCACAGGTGGCGGCTGTTTTTACTCAGCTTCAGTCTCAATCCCCGTTCCCGGCAAATTATCGGCGGAAAAAGGCGCAACTGTCGATTCAGGTAGGAGATATGGCCTCTTTGGAAGCTGCCCTGGAAGCAGGAGCGGAGTTACTGTATTTTGGCGGAGACAGGCTGAGAAGAAAGAAAGGTTTTGCACCGGATGATTTTCCGTCCGTGGTGGAGAAATGTCATGCCAAGGGTGTACGGGCTGTTTTAGTAACGCCCCGCATTATGCAAGAAGAAGATGTGGACAGGGTTGGGGACTATTGCTTGAAGGGGCAGGAAGCCGGCGTCGACGGATTCCTGGTCGGAAACCCTGGTTCATTACAAATGGCCAAGGATTTGGGGTTAAGCGGCATTAGAGGCGATTATATGCTGAATATCTTTAATGGTTTGACTGTGGAGCATTTATTGAACAGTGGGGTAGAAGGGGTAACGCTTTCGCCAGAGTTAACTTTGCAACAGATTAATGATTTCCGGAGCAGAGGTAGTAATAGTAGTTTGGAATGTTTTGTGCATGGGTATTTGCCTTTAATGATTACGGAACATTGCACGATGGGCAATGTTTTGGGAAAAGGGCATCGGCAGAGGGGTTGTTCGTTGCCTTGTGAGAAACAGGCTTATGGCTTAAAGGATCGCCTGAATTTGGTTTTCCCGGTGGAAAGTGATGAGAACTGCCGGATGCTCATTTTTAATTCCAAGGTTTTAAATATGCTGGAGCATTTGCCGGAGCTGGTAAAAGCAGGGATGACGTTTTTGCGGATTGAGGCCAGACGCGAGGAGCCTTATTGGGTAAAGAAGGTAGTGCAGGTTTATCGCCGGGAATTAGATAGGGTAAATAGGAGGGCAGAGCAAGGGGAAGGTTATCAGCCTCTGCCGGAGAACATGGAAATTTTGCAAGCCCTTTCTCCTGCGGGTTTGACCAAGGGCCATTATTTTCGCGGAGTAAAGTGAAAAAATAAAGGGATGCTTAATGAGGAAAAGAAGTAGAAATAATGATAAAATAATGAGACGTAATAATGAAACAAGGAAAGAAATTGAGGAAAGAAATTGAG
>DHPU01000075.1:0-6681 GCA_002407935.1 Peptococcaceae bacterium UBA5356 | reverse complement strand
AAGAAAAAGCAAAGGAAAACGGAGGGAATAGAGTTGGAGGAAAAAGTACTCCGTAAGCTGGAATTTCCGAAAATTATCAAGCTGTTGACCGACCGATGTTCTTTTCAGTTGGGGAAGGAGCTGGCGGAAGATTTAAAGCCGTCTCTGGACGGGGAAGAGATTAAAAAATGGCAAAGTGAAACGACCCAGACCAAGGAAGTGTTACGGTTGTATCCTGGCTTTTCTATAGGAGGAGTGCGTGATATTCGTCAGTGCCTGGGGAAGGCGAAGTTGGGCGGAATTATGGAGCCGGGGGATTTTTTACAGATCGAGGATACACTTCTGGCCGCCCGTAAAACGAAGGAGTTCTTTCGCGGCGAGGGGCAGAAATACGCATCTTTAGCTGTCTATGTACATGATTTGCCTGTTTTTCCACGGTTGGAACAGGAGATTAAACAGAAAATTACGGCAGAAGGGGAAGTAAGCGATCGGGCGTCGGCAGAGTTATTCCGCCTGCGTAAGCAGTTACGTAGTTTGCAAGGAAAGGCCAGAGAAAAACTGGAGAATATGATCAGGTCGCCGGAGCTGCAAAAATATTTGCAGGATCCACTTATTACGATTCGTAATGAGCGCTTTGTTATTCCTGTCAAACAGGAATATCGGGCACAGGTGCCCGGGCTAATCCATGATCAGTCCGGTAGTGGGGCTACTCTTTTTGTGGAGCCGCTGGCGGTGGTGGAACTGAATAATGAGACACAGCGCTGTGAAACCATGGAAAAAGCCGAGGTAACGCGGATCCTGCGTGAGTTGAGTGAGTTGGCGGCTGCTCATCATAAGGAGTTGCTGGATGTATTGCAGCGGATGGCGCAGCTGGATTTTATGCTGGCTAAGGGCAAATTGAGCAGTGATTTGGATTGCGGCGAGCCGGTGATTAATGAGCAGGGCTATCTAAAAATCGTGCAGGGAAGGCATCCTTTGATTAAAGGGAAAGTCGTTCCGGTGACAATTTATTTGGGTGATGCTTTTGATACTTTGGTTATTACCGGGCCGAATACGGGTGGGAAAACAGTCACCCTAAAAACGGTCGGGTTATTTGTGCTGATGACCCAGTCGGGTCTGCATGTGCCGGCACAGGATGGGACGGAGCTGCCAGTATATGAGGGCATTTTTGCCGATATAGGTGATGAACAAAGTATTGAGCAGTCACTCAGTACCTTTTCGTCGCATATGACGAATATTATCAACATTCTTGGGAAGGTGAACAGCCGCAGTTTGGTGCTGCTGGATGAATTGGGAGCAGGGACGGATCCTACGGAAGGGGCGGCACTGGCGATGGCTATTTTGCAGCATTTAATTGGGGTGGGGGCCCAAACCATTGCCACTACGCATTACAGTGAATTAAAATCTTTTGCTTATAATCAGGAGCGGGTGGAAAACGCCAGTGTGGAGTTTGACGTGGAAACCTTGCGGCCGACCTACCGGCTCCTCATCGGTGTACCGGGAAAAAGCAATGCTTTTGAAATCTCGCATAGATTGGGATTGAAAAAGGACGTAGTTGATCAGGCCAGAAGCTTTTTGTCACAGGAAGAAGTACGGGTAGCTGATTTGATTGAGAATTTGGAAACAAATCAGCTTCTTTCGGAAAGAAAACGGCAAGAAGCGGAAAAGATGCACAAAAGTGCGCGTGACCAGTTAGTACAGGTAGAATGGAAAGAGAAAGAGTTAAACCGCAAGGTAGAGGATATTATCCAAAAGGCGCAACAAGAGGCTTTGGAGATTGTCATTAGGGCGCGCCGGGAAAGTGAAGATATTTTAAAAGAGGTAAGGACAGTCAAGAAAAAGATGAGAATAGAAGCGCCCCAGGATTTGCAGGTGTTAAGGGATAAACTGCGGGAAAGGGAGAACCAGCTTTCTGAAGCTGTTTTTCATGATACGGGAGAAGCGGAAGTAAATGCGGCTGAATTGTCCCCCGGGGATTTGGTGCTCATTAAACGGATTAAGCAGAAGGCTCAGGTTTTGGAAAGGCCCAATGCCAACGGGGAGGTTTTGGTGCAATCCGGAATTATGAAGCTGACGGTTCAGTTAAAGGACTTGAGGAAAATCAAAGAAGAGAAGAGTGAGGAAAAACGGCAAAAATCGGGTATTGGTGTCATTGTTTCTTCTAAGGCCAGGGAAGTTAAAAATGAATTACACTTACGAGGGATGACTGTAGATGAGGCTGTGCTGGAAACGGAAAAATATCTGGATGATGCTTATTTAGCCGGACTACCACAGGCTTATCTCATTCATGGCAAAGGAACAGGGGCACTGCGCAGCGCAATTACTGATTTGGTGAAAAGTCATCGTTTTGTGGCTTCTTTTCGGATCGGCGGTTATCATGAAGGCGGACACGGAGTTACGGTCGTGGAATTTAAAAAAGGGTGACTTTCATTGGGCAGCTAAACGTCCTTAGCGAAGGCGAGGCCAGTGATAACGAAAGCGCCGACACGGATGTCGGCGCTAGGGCGAATTGAGCACTGTAAAGAACGCTAAAGTTAGAGCTTGATCTGCAATTGATTCGAGACGGGGCTGGAATCATTGGTCATTAAATCAATGCCCATAACTCGGTAATAATAGGTTTTGTTCTTTTCAACATTTGTATCAATCCATTCAGTATCTAAAATGTTCTCATTGATGGCAATCTGATTGGCCGCGTTTAGTTCAAAATCGGGGTTCTCCGAACGGAAGAGATAGTAAACAACCGGACGAGCATCTGAAGCTTTACTCCAAGTAAGTTGAACCAAAGCATTGTTCTCGCTTAGTGATTTTTTACCGGTTAAACGTGGCGCTTTCAGTTTTTTTGTTTGCGATGAGAAATAAAGAACAATTTCATTGGAAGTAACGGTATTGGTTTGAGCAGTTTTATGGGCAACTATTCTATAATAGATTTTATCTGCTTCAGGGGGATGATTATCTTGCCAGCTTTTTGTTCTGCTAACTTCGGCAATACGGTTTTCCGCGACAATAGCTACATTAGGTTCTGTAGAACGGTAGATTTGATAATAGGTTAAGGGATCTTCCTCCGAATATTGCCAGTTTAAGCGAACGGATTGTAGATTTTCCTGGCTGTCCTTTTGGAGGGAACCTTGTAGATGCAGAGGAGTGTTATTAGTTGGATGGCTGCCATCACCATGAATGGTACAATATTCTTTGGGCGCTTCTTCCGCAGCGTCATCAGGTGGAATATTTCCGGTCCAGGGAAGATCTCTTTTTAAGAAAATGCTGGTAATAGAATTAGGACAATTGTTGGTTAGAAGCTGTCCGGTATCGGCACAAACAGGAACTTCAACCCAAGCACCGGAAAATTCGGTAGGAATATACTGGCTATTAAATTTTTCTTGTACGACATATTTATCAGGAGTAAGGTTTGAAGGCAAAAGTCCCGATTTATAATCGACAACCACAGTTGTGATGCCGTCCGGTTCAGGGAAAGAACTGGGCGGAAGTTTACGGTGAGCTGTTGTCATAACTTTTTTCCAGATAGGAGCACCGTAATTACCACCAAAGACATTATTCATTTTTTCTTTTTTATCATAGCCCAACCAGACGCTGGATACTAAGTCGGGAGTGTAGCCGACAAACCAAGCATCCACGTTAAATGAGGTTGTTCCTGTTTTCCCCGCTACCGGTCGGTCGGTTAGTCGGGCTCTTTGGGCTGTCCCGGAAGTAACTACTGTTTGCAGCATATCTGACATAAGATAGGCTGTTTGAGAGCTCATGACCTCACTTTTTTTTCTTTTATTTTCATAGATAATATTTCCATCCTTGTCTTCAATCTTTTGAATCGCATACGGCTTTACATAAATACCTTCATTGGCAAAACAACCATAGGCAGCAGTAAGTTCCAGCGGTGAAACACCTTTAGTCAGGCCTCCTAGTGCGAGCGAAAGCCCCAAGTCATTAGCATTACCGCTTTTTACTAGGGAAGTTATGCCTAAAGATTGAGCAAACTTAAAGCCTTCGGTTACGCCGATGCGTTGCAGCATTTTTACGGCAACCGTATTAATTGAATGTTGGATGCCGGTACGCATACTAATTAAGCCGCGATATTGATGATCATAGTTGACAAAGGTTTTGGCGGCACCTTGATAAGAATCATACTGTTCAGGGTAATCATCAAGAACTGTAGCGGGGCCATAGCCTTTTTCTAAGGCAGGTCCATATACGGCAACAGGCTTCATGGCAGAACCAGGCTGACGTACAGCGTGAACGGCTCTGTTAAATTGTCGTTCTCCTTGCTGGTTTCTGCCCCCAATTAAAGTGCGAATACCTCCACTGTGGGGGTCAAGTACGACCATGGCTGATTGGACAATTTGACCTTTTTTCCCTGGTGGGAAGTTTTTATCGTCAGCATAAACTTTTTCGGCAGTTTCCTGAGTTTCGGTATCCATCGTGGTATAGATGCGATAACCGGCCGTATAAAGGGCGGAGATGTCTTCGCTATCTAGTTTCAATTTTTCGGCGGCTTCTTCAATTACATAATCAATAAAGGATTGGAAGCGATAGTTATTAGGTTTTAACCCTGCCAGTTTAAAGGGCTCTTCCTTAGCCTTATCAGCTTCTTCTTGCGAGATAAAATTCATTTCCACCATTTCATTAAGAACGAGAGCACGCCGTTGTTTGGCTTTTTCAGGGTTATTATATGGTGAGTATGTTGTTGGACGATTAACGACACCGGCCAGCATGGCGGCTTCAGCTAGTTCCAACTCATCGGCATCCTTGCCAAAATAGAGTTGCGAAGCTGTTTGTAAGCTCCAAGTGCCATGTCCGTAGCAAATATTATTGAGATAAAAGGTTATAATTTGCTCTTTGGAATATCTCCTTTCTAATTGGAGGGCAAGGTAAAGCTCTTGGATTTTACGACGCATTTTCTTTTCTGGATTATTTAAAATAGCATTTTTAACTAATTGCTGTGTAATCGTACTGGCTCCTTGGGATCCGTAACCTTTGGTAAAATTCGCCACGATAGCTCCCCCTAAACGGTAGAAGTCTACACCAAAGTGCTTTTTAAAGCGTTGATCTTCAATGGCAATAATGGCTTTTTTCATTATATCGGGGATTTCAGTTTGGCTCAGTTCGATTTTGTTTTTATCGGTTCTGAGTGCGATTACTTCTTGGTCATCTTTATCAAAAAGCAGACTAGATAAATCTCCGGTAATATTATTCAAATCATATGGGGGTAAGGTACGTAATGCACCAACAGTAAACCCGATACCGGCACCAATTAAAACAAATGAAGCTAATAGAAGGAGTAATAGTACTAGTCGACCATATTTAATTTTAATACGGTGCTTTTTATAAGCCATAAAAATACCTCCTTTTCTTGCTTGACTTATTATAGCATATTCGTCAACCATTTTTAACTTTTACCTAAAAGGCATTTAGTGCACTTTTTTTAAAGTAGCTACATATACTTTCTTAAATAATATACCTAAAAAAAAGATACTTGCAAGTGAAAACATACTAAAAACATGGCGCAAATAAGCAAAATGATGTAGAAAAATAATGTAGAAAACGGGAGTGAAGGATGTGGGCCGTTGGTTTAAATCAAGAAGTGCCTTCAAACGAAGTGGATTTAAACGAGGGAAAAGATTAACTCCGAGAATTTTAATAGTTACTATAATTTTGGTGTTGTGTGGATTATATTTTTTCTATATTATAGATCGGAATTTAAAACCAACTATAATCCAGATAGCTCAATCAAGGGCACATATTATTGCTACAGAGGCGATGAATAACGCTTTATATGAAAAGGTTCTTTCTAATACTGAATATGAGGATTTAATGATGATCCATAAAGATGCTCAGCAAAGAGTTACGATTATGCAGGCTAATACAATTAAAATTAGCAGGATTGTGTCCGAAGCAAATTTAGCAATTAAAGAAACCCTGAAAAATTTACAGGGTGAAACTTTTAAAATACCTTTGGGGCAAGCTTTAGGTAGTCCCTTATTAGCTCATTATGGACCGGATGTTAATGTTAAGATTATTCCTGTAGGTACGGTTAATGTGGGATTTGTAGATCGCTTTCAGGAGGCCGGCATAAATCAGGTTAGACATATCTTATATTTGAATATTGAAACGACTGTTAAAATAGTAGTCCCTTTAGTGACAGAAAATGTTGTAGTGAATAATCAAATTCCTATCGCAGAGACAATTATCATCGGGGAAGTACCAAATACTTACTTCGGTTTAAGTAAAGAATAACGTAAGAAGACAGAAAAAATACTGCAAAACCGTGTTGACAAAGCCTTCGTGAGTATGATAATATATCAAATGTCGCCATAAATTGAGTTGGTTTTACATTACCAAATAATAATCGTTGACAGAAAGAAATATGCGTGATAAAATATTTCTTGTGTCGCGGGAGCGGCAAGGTCCTTGAAAACTGAACAGTTGAAAAGCCAAGCGTAAATCAAAGCTTGAAGAAAGCGGGTCATCGCGAGATGATCAAAAACGAGTTTAGAAGTATTTCCAAATACTTCGTAAAAGGATTGTCAGAAGCAAGCAGACCAAGGCAGACCGAGTTGGAGTAAGCGGAATGTACTTTCGTGTACATGAGCATTGCGACAACGAAGGATAACGCAGGGATGCGAAGCTTATCACAATCCGTAGAATGAAGTAATTACGAGCTGAATCAAGCTCTGTAAAATAACTTTTACG
>DHPU01000021.1 GCA_002407935.1 Peptococcaceae bacterium UBA5356 | reverse complement strand
TATTTATAATAAGGCTTTAACGGCATGTGAAGTTCTTAATCATTACCAAGCTGCTATGAAAGATAAAGAGGAAGATAAAGAGGAAGATAAAGAAATAGTTTTGGCGGTACCGACTAATATAAAAGCACAGGCTACAATGACAAGTATAACTTTAACCTGGGATGCGGTTTCAAATGCAACGGGTTATGATGTAGAGGCAGATGGAAAAATTCTTGACAACGGAGCGGCCACCACTTTTGTTCATTCCGAATTAGCTATGGCATCTCAGCATAGTTATTGTGTAAGAGCTAAGAATGATAAAACAGTAAGCTCATGGAGCAAAGTAATTGTTAAAACTACGATTGGAGATATAGAGGCACCGACAATACCGCAGAATTTAAGAAGTACGGAGATAACCAGTAATAGCGTGGCTTTAACCTGGGATGCGGCTAGTGATAATGTAGGTGTAACGGGGTACGAGGTCTATCAAGGAGCTGTTTTATTAGGCAAAACGGCAGAAACAAATTATACTGCCACTAAACTTCAACCCGGGGTAGAATATAGTTTTATGGTTAAAGCCTTTGATGGAGCCGGTAATGTATCGGAATCAAGTAATCAGCTTAACGTAACAACTAATTTTGAGACCCAGCAGGCGATTGCCGCAGGAAGTGATTTTTGTATGTATTTAAAAAATGATGGCACAGTTTGGGCTTGGGGGGCTAATACGCATGGCGAGTTAGGAGACGGAACAACTACATTAAGAAAAGCGCCGGTACAGGTAAGCGGATTAGCTAAGGTAACGACATTAGCAACACAAAATTCTTATAGTTTAGCACTAAAGAGTGATGGCACAGTCTGGGCTTGGGGGAATAATTATAGTGGTCAATTAGGGGATGGGACAACGATAACAAAAAAAGCACCGGTACAGGTAAAAGGATTAACGGGAGTAAGAAAAATAGCCGCAGGGTATAATCATAGTTTGGTACTCAAGAACGATGGTACTGTTTGGGCTTGGGGAAATAACGCACGTTATCAGTTAGGGGACGGCACAACTACATTAAGAAAAGAACCGATACAGGTAATGGGATTAGGAGAGGTAGAGGACCTAACGGTAGGATATTATCACAGCGTGGCACTTAAAGCCGACGGGACAGTCTGGACTTGGGGAGATAACCAACGTGGCCAATTAGGAGATGGGACAACAAGAATAAGAACTGCGCCAGTACAAGTGAACGGATTAACCAATATTGTAGCAATAACAACAGGGAATAGCTTTAATTTAGCACTAAAGAGTGATGGCACAGTTTGGGCTTGGGGTTATAATGAATATGGACAGTTAGGAGATGGGACAACTGAATTAAGGGTCATACCGGTACAGGTGAATGGATTAACTAATGTAGTAGCGCTAGAAACAGGCAATAGCTTTAATTTGGCACTTAAAGCAGATGGCACAGTTTGGTCTTGGGGCTATAATGGGTATGGTCAGTTAGGGGATAACACAATAAAAGCCAAAACAGAACCGGTACAGGTAATGGAATTAGAAGATGGAAAAGCCATAGCAGCAGGATCATATCATAGTATGGCGCTCAAAAAAGACGGCACAGTTTGGGCTTGGGGTTATAATGGATATTATCAGCTAGGAGACGGTACAATAATAAATAGGCATTTACCAATTCAGGTAGATTTATAAAGTATTTAAAACACCTCGTGATTTCACGGGGTGTTTTATCTTAACATGAACAGTAAAGCTTAAAAAATTTCTTACTTGATTCTTAAAAGAAACTATTATATCATTAATTCGTTAGTTGCATATTTGGAAAGAGGTAATTATGATAATGAATGAAGGGACTTTATCATGGATGCTTTAAAAGAAAAAATTCTGCAATCAGGGAAGGTTATAGATAATCGCCTTGTTAAGGTAGATAGTTTTCTTAATCACCAAGTAGATATTGAATTATTAAATAAGATAGGGAAAGAGTTTCAAAAGAGATTCGGAAATAAAAACGTAACGAAGATACTTACCTTGGAAGCTTCCGGTATTGCTATTGCCTGTATCACAGCGCAATATTTTAATGTGCCTGTAGTTTTTGCTAAAAAACATGAAGCTAATAATCTTGATAAAAACAGATACGAGACCAAGGTTTATTCCTTTACTAAGGATACCTTGTATAATATCAAAGTAGCTAAAGAATATTTACAGCCTGCTGATAAAATCTTGATTATAGATGACTTTTTAGCATATGGACAAGCAATGGCAGGGCTTATTGATCTTGTAAAACAAGCTGGTGCGGAAATCGCCGGAATAGGGATAATGATTGAAAAGAGCTTCCAGAAGGGGCGGGAAATGATTAAAGATCCTGATATTCAACTGGAGTCTTTAGCGATTATAGAGGCAATCCAGAATGGAAAAATTACTTTTAATAAATGAGGGAGGAAAAGAAATGAAAAGAAAGGCAAGTATTTTTTTGGTACTTCTAATGGTAATGGCTTTAGTGGTTACCGGTTGTGGATCCGCAAAACCGGCTGGGGAAGCTCAGGATCCTGTTAATGAGCAGCCAAAGGTCAAGGTGGGATTTGTGTACATTGGACCGGTTACTGATGGAGGCTGGACAGAGGCTCATGAAAACGGGAGAAAATATCTGGTTGAAAAATTAGGCGTGGAAACCGTAATTAGGGAGAATGTGCCGGAAAGCTCTGAATGTGAAAAAGTAATTAATGATATGGTGGATCAGGGCTGTAATGTGATTTTTGCTACTAGTTTTGGTTTTATGGAGTATGTAGAGAAAGCTGCGCAGAATTATCCGGATGTAAAATTTTTACACTGTTCCGGCTTTAAAATGGCGGACAATATGGGAGTATACTTTGGTAGGATGTACGAACCACGTTATCTTTCGGGTGTTGTGGCCGGACTGAAAACCAAAACAAACAAGATCGGGTATGTCGCCGCTTTTGAGATTCCGGAAGTTTTACGCGGGATTAACGCTTTTACCATGGGTGTTCGTTCCGTAAATCCCAAGGCTACGGTTAGTGTTAAATGGACTCATACCTGGATAGATGCTCCCAGAGCGAAAGAAGCAGCCAAAGCCCTGCTTAATGAAGGCTGTGATGTTTTGGCTCAGCATCAGGATGCACCGGGGCCTCAAGTAGCTGCCGAAGAAAAGGGTGTATGGTCTGTAGGGTATAATATGGATATGACGGCGATTGCCCCTAAAGCCCATTTAACTTCTCCTGTTTGGAATTGGGGACCATATTATGTTGCTCAGGTTCAAGCAGTAATGGATGGAACCTGGAAGGCAGAAAACTACTGGGGCGGCATGAATGAGGGGATAATTAATCTGTCACCTTTGACCGAGAATGCCCCGGAGGGAGCCCAAGAAGCAGTTGATAAGGCCAAGACCGCCATTCTTTCCGGAGAGAATAAAATTTGGACTGGACCAATTAAGGATAATACCGGTGTAGAAAGAGTACCGGCAGGGGTTACCTTAACCGATGAACAGTTAACAAGTATGGATTTCAATTGGTTAGTTGAAGGAGTAATTGGAAAAGTAGAATAAGATAGGTGAGGAAGTTCAGATGAATTTAATATCTATGGAAGGAATCACAAAAACCTTCGGTAGAGTTGTAGCTAATAAGGAAATAAGGTTTCAGGTAAAACATGGTGAAATACATGCTCTATTAGGTGAAAATGGTGCCGGAAAGAGTACTCTTGTTAATATGCTGTCAGGGATTTATACCCCTGACAGCGGTTCTATTTTTATTCGGGGTAAAGCGGTAAAGCTTACTTCACCGAGAGCGGCGCTTCATGCCGGAATCGGAATGATTCATCAGCATTTTAAGCTGGTAGAGGTCATGACGGCAAAGGAGAATATTTTACTGGGGCAAAAAAGTAGTTTTTTTATACGGGATGAGCAACTAACGCAAAAAATAAAAGAGTTCTCCCATCGTTTTCAGCTTGATGTAGACCCTAACAAAAAGGTTTATGATATGTCGGTGGGAGAAAAACAAACGTTAGAAATTCTCAAGGTTCTTTATCGGGGTGCTAATATTTTGATTCTGGATGAGCCTACGGCGGTTTTAACTCCGCAGGAAACCCAAAAACTGTTTCAGATTATGCTTAAAATGAAGGAAGAGGGCTGTGCCGTCATCTTTATTACCCATAAAATGAACGAGGTTTTGGCCATCTCTGATCGCATTACGGTGCTTAGAAAAGGGGAAACGGTAAAAACGGTTAATACCGGTGAGACAACGACCCAAGAACTCGCCGAATTAATGGTAGGACATCCTGTTAACTTAGCGATTAAACGGGAAGAAGCTACGCCAGGGAAGGTATTACTGGAGGTTAAAGATTTAATTGTAGAAAGTGAAGAACGGGTAAAGGCTTTAAAAGGAGTAAGCTTTTCTTTGGCCGCAGGGGAAATTTTAGGTGTAGCAGGGGTAGCGGGTAGTGGGCAGAAGGAATTATGCGAAGCGATTGCCGGCCTTTATCCTGTAAAAAGCGGAGAAGTTTTCTTTAAAGGCGAAAATTTAGTGGGGTTAAGCCCTCGGCAAATTATTACCCGAGGGATCAGTATGAGCTTTGTCCCGGAAGATAGGTTAGGCATGGGCTTAGTCGCGTCGATGGACATGGTGGATAATTTAATTTTAAAGGAGTATCAGAACCAGAAGGGGCTATTGATTAATCGAAAGCCGGCAGCGGCTAAGTCCAAGAATATTATCCAAAAATTAGAGATAAGTACACCCGGTATCCATCATCCTATTAAAGAATTGTCTGGAGGGAATATTCAGAAGGTTTTGCTGGGACGCGAGCTGGACTCTAATCCCGATCTGCTTATTACGGCATATCCTGTGCGCGGTTTGGACATCAATGTCAGCTATAAAATTTATGAGTTAATTAATGCGGAAAAGAAGAAGGGTGTAGCGGTATTATTTATTGGTGAGGATTTGGACGTATTATTGGAATTATGTGATCGGATTATGGTACTGTGCGGTGGCGAAATCACGGGTATTTTAGCGGCAAAACAGGCTACGAAAGAGCAACTGGGCTTGTTGATGGCGGGAGAAAAGAACGGAAAAAGGGAGGACACAGAACTTGCTTAGAATGGTAAAAAGAGCCCAGATGTCCAAAACTAAAAGTACGGGAATAAGATTGCTGGCTGTCTTTCTCGCTCTGGCAACTGCCGCTATTCTCATTATGGCAATGAACCTTAATCCTTTAGAGGTATATGGGGGGCTTTTTAAAGGGGCTTTTGGCTCAGCGTACCGAGTTCGTGAAGTGATTATTAAAGCGACGTCCTTAATTATTACTTCCTTGGGGATTGCGATTGCTTTTAAAATGCAATTTTGGAATATTGGCGGGGAAGGGCAAATTTTGATGGGAGCCTTTGCTGCTAGTTGTCTGGCCTTGAATATCCCCGATTTGTCACGCCCGCTTCTTTTGGTACTGATGATTATTGCCGGCATGATCGGCGGAGGTTTATGGGCTTTAATACCGGCTTTTTTTCGGGCACAGTGGAAAACAAACGAAACAATTGTCACGTTGATGATGAATTACATTGCCTTAAAGTGGGTCATGTATCTGCAGTATGGACCGTGGAAAGACCCTTTAGCCTTGGGGTTCCCCAAAATACCTAACTTTACCCTTAACGGGATTCTTCCTAAAGTTTTGGGAATGCATATTGGTTGGATTTTTGCGATAATACTGGTTTTTTTGGTGGCGATCTTTTTAAACCATTCCAAAAAAGGGTATGAGATTGCGGTATTAGGTGAAAGTGAAAATACGGCGCTATATGCCGGCATTAATGTAAAAAGAACGATTATCACGGCTATTTTTCTGAGTGGGGCGTTGTGTGGGCTGACGGGGATGATTCAGGCTTCGGCTCTTAACAATACGCTTTCCATTGAAGTTTCGGAAGGAATAGGCTATACCGCGATTATTACGACTTGGCTCGGCGGTTTAAAGCCGGTGTTTATCTCCCTTGTTTCGGTTTTATTTGCTGCTTTATTACAGGGCGGATCCTTCATTCAAATAGCTTTCGGGATACCGCAGGCAGCCGCTCAGCTTTTACAGGGAATGATTCTTTTCTTTGTGCTGGGAAGTGAATTTTTTATTCGTTATAAGCTGGTCGTGGACAGGCCGTCACTCGGGGAGGCAAAGGAGGAACTGGAAGAATGAATACTACAGCAATTGTTTTCTTTTTGGAAGCAGCGATTGTGTCCGGGACACCTTTGCTTTTTGCTACGCTGGGAGAAATTATAACGGAACGGGCGGGTAACCTTAACCTTGGTGTTGAGGGGATGATGTTGATGGGTGCTGTCAGTGGCTTTTATATCGGGTTAATTAGCCAAAACCCTGGATTAGCTTTGCTTGCGGCGATGGTAGCCGGTGCGGCGGGTGCACTTATTTATGCTGTATTAACAGTCAGTTTGCGGGCCAATCAAGTGGTTACCGGTTTAGCGTTAACGATTTTCGGCGGCGGATTTTCGGGATTTATGGGGCAGCGGCTGGTGGGAGAAGTGGCGCCCGAGTCAATTAAGCTGGCTTTTAAACCTTTTGTTGTGCCTGTTTTAGGCCAGATTCCTTTTGTGGGAAAAATCTTTTTCCAACAGGATTTTTTTGTCTATTTAAGTTATCTTACGGCGATATTGGTAGGTCTTTATCTTTATAAAACCAGAATAGGCTTAAATTTACGGGCAGTAGGGGAAAATCCGGCGGCGGCTGATGCCGCCAGTATTAGTGTTTCTTTATATAAATATGCTCATATTTTATTAGGCGGTGCTCTTTGCGGATTAGGCGGAGCTTATCTTTCTTTGGTTTATGTTCCGGCGTGGCAGGAAAACGTGACGGCCGGTCGTGGCTGGATTGCTGTTGCTCTCGTTATCTTTGCAACCTGGAATCCATACAAGGCTTTAATTGGTGCCTATC
Source organism: Peptococcaceae bacterium UBA5356 (assembly GCA_002407935.1). Classification (GTDB taxonomy): domain Bacteria; phylum Bacillota; class Peptococcia; order DRI-13; family DTU073; genus UBA5356. Next base: position 12,000 of record DHPU01000021.1, on the reverse strand, counting down.
TTTTCGGGGGATTAGACATTATTGGGTTCAGAATTCAGGGAATCGGTTTTCCTGTTTCTCAGTATATGATCGATATGCTTCCTTATTTGGTGACGATTCTTGTTTTAGTGGTAGTTTCTTTAAAAAAGTCTCAGGAAAATTCGCCTCCTAAAGGGCTTGGTATAGCGTATTTTAGGGAAGAAAGATGAAAACAAAAAAAAGCACACAAAAGGTAAAAAAATAAAAAAAAAATATAATGTAGAAACACAGAAGCGATGGATGCGTAAAGATTAATTTTTTTGTCTTGACAATGGTATTAAATAGTTGATAGAGTTTAGGAGAATAGAAATAAGATCCTGTTTAAAGAGGTGAGAGTTGTGGACTCGTATCCCCCTAGTCGATGTTTTAATAAGGTAGTAAAACAGAATAATAAGCCGAAGTAGAATGAATTAGAATTGATGTTTTGTCATTTGTTCTTTTCTTTAGTTCTGCTTTCGGCACAGCGAGGAGGAAGCAGAATGACGGAAGAAAAGAAAATCCTTTTGACAGAACTTGAAGGATATATCCTAGAAAAAGATGCGGAAAAAGCAGCTGAGTTTTTGGCTCAACTGCAAGCAGCTGATATTGCGGAAGTGCTGGAGGAACTGGTTTCGGAGGAGCTGCAGCAATGGCTGCTGTCGCTATTAGATGATGAAACGGCGGCACTGGTTTTAAATGAAGTAGACTCTGAATTGGGGCTTAAATTGCTGGGGCAGTTGAATCAGCAAAAGGCAACAGAAATACTGGAGGAAATGTCGTTTGATAATGCGGCCGATCTGCTGGGGGAGCTTTCCGATCATGAACAGACGCATTATTTAAATCTGTTGGAGAAGGAAGACAGGAAAGAAGTAAGGGAGCTGTTGACTTATCCTGCTGATACGGCCGGCGGGATAATGACTACGGAATATGTGTCGATTAGAGAGACGTTTACGACGGCACAGGCTATTGAAATTCTCCGCAAGATCGCTCCGGATGCGGAAACAATTTATTATGTTTTTGTGGTTAATCAACGCAATCAGTTGGTGGGGGTTATTTCCCTCCGGGAATTAATTATTGCTTCGCCGACCACTTTAATAAAGGATATAATGCATCATAAGGTTGTCAGTGTGCCGGTAGATATGGATCAGGAAGAGGTAGCCCGGATTGTTTCAAAATATGATTTTCTGGCGGTACCGGTGATTGACCATCATCAAACTTTGCTGGGGATTGTTACCGTTGACGATGTTATTGATGTTATTCATGAGGAAGTCACGGAAGACATCTTTCGTTTGGCCGGTGCCCCGGGCGAAGAAGAGGATGATGAGGATACGTCTTTTTGGAAAATAGTCACGTCTTTGAAGGCTCGTTTACCTTGGCTTTTGGTCACAATGTTAGGAGGACTGATCTCCGGCCAGATTTTGAGCCGATTCTCCGATCAGATTAATGCAGTGGTGGCTTTAGCTTTTTTTATCCCTCTTTTAACGGGGATGGGTGGTAATGTGGGAACGCAGTCTTCCACGGTTACAGTGAGAGGGATTGCCACGGGACAGATTAAAGGGAAAAATGCTTGGAAGATAGTTTGTCGGGAGGCCTTAGTAGGCTTAATGATTGGAGCTGTTTTAGGTATTGTGGTAGGAATAATTGCCTCTTGGTGGCAGAACAAGCCCATGTTGGGTGTAGTGGTGGGATTGGCGATGATGGGAAACATGTTGACTGCCGCTACTATGGGAGCTTTTGTCCCGCTTACTTTTCGCAAAATGGGGATTGACCCTGCGGTAGCTTCTGCACCGTTTATTTCTACGGCAATTGATATTACCGGGTTATTAATCTATTCTACGCTGGCAACGGTACTGATTGTATATCTGTTATAATATGGATAGGGTGAAGGTTTTGAGGAGGGCTCTTTAGTGCTGACTTTACAAGAAGTTGTGCAAAGTATTGATCATACTTTACTTAATCCTGTGGCAACGGAGCAAGATTTCCGTAATTTGTGTCGGGAAGCAAAGGAACTAGGGTTTAAGGCTGTTTGTGTATTGCCTTGCTATGTTCCTTTTTGTGCTGAACAGTTGCAGGATTCTGCGGTTGTAGTCGCTACCGTGATCGGCTTTCCTTTGGGAGCGAACAGTAGTAAGGTCAAAGCGGTTGAGGCACGACAGGCCTTTCTTGATGGTGCGGTCGAGGTTGATATGGTAATAAAGATGGGAGCCTTAAAGGATCATAAACTAAACGATGTCTATGAGGATATTCGTCAGGTTGTGGATGTGGCAAGGTCTTTTGCGGAGCGGAAGTTGGTCAAAGTAATTATTGAGACGGGATTATTGACGGATGAAGAAAAAAGATGGGCCTGCGAGATGGCGGTAAAGGCCGGAGCTGATTTTGTGAAGACTTCGACTGGCTTTAACGGCGGTGGTGCTACGGTGGAGGATGTGCGGTTAATGGCGGCGGTAGTGGGGAAAGAAGCTCAAGTAAAAGCCTCGGGCGGAATTAGAACCTGGGAGCAGGCCGAAAAGCTTCTGCAAGCGGGGGCGAGCCGTCTCGGAACGAGCAGTGGAGAAAAGATAGTTAAACAATATCAGGCTTTATATACAATAGAAGGGGTAAACAAAGAGCTTTAATTTATCTTATAAGGCTCTTTGTTTATTTGGGTGGTTTAGTTTATAATAAGAATAATGGTAACAAAACACTAGTATAGGAGGGAGAGGAGGTGTAAAACTAGAAAGCACAAAGAAAAATTTTGACGAAAGGATAGTAATATCTATGCTTCAGAGCAAAGTTTTTTGGGATTATTTTATGGTAACAGGGAATATTGGTGCTTATCTTATTTTTCGGGAAGTTGATCAAGATAAGTTACAGATGTATAAATTAGCGGAGAAGAGTAATACAGGAAAACGAGTAAAATGAATGAAGTATAGGAATGGAGTAAACAGAGATGGGCCTTTACAGAACAGAGGCTTTGGTTTTACGAAGTAGAAAATATGCGGAAACAGATAGTCTGCTAACGTTGTTAACTCAAAAAAGGGGCAAAGTAAAGGCAATTGCCAAAGGGGTCCGAAAAAGCAAGAGTAGTTTACGAGGCGGCGTGCAGTTGTTTACGCATAATGAGATGCTTTTATATGAAGGCCGCAATTTAGATATAGTGACTCAAAGTCAGTGTTTAGAAGCATTTACTACAGTGCAGGACGATATGGCGGCCATGACGGCAGCTTGTTATTGGTGTGAATTATTGGATTCCTTTGTTCCTGAGGGGGAAAAGGATATTCGGTTATTTATGCTTGCTTTGGCCGGGTTCCATATTCTAGCCTTGGATTATCAGGAGCTAGTGATGAGAGCTTTAGAAATAAAATTGCTTTTTCAGTTAGGGTATATGCCTGATCTGGTTCATTGTGTTTCTTGTGGACGATCTTTGCAAGGAGAGCAGCAGATCGCCTTTTCAGCAAGAAGAGGTGGAGTTTTGTGTGCTACTTGTTTAGAGGGGGATGCGTTGGCTTTTACCCCCGAAGCATTAAAAATCTGGCAGCAATTACAGCAGTTAGAGTTTAGTAAATTAAAAAGGCTGAAGGTAACCAGCAGTGGGTTGCACATCCTCGATGAGGTTCTGGAAAAGTTTTTATTGGTTCAATTGGAACGGCCTTTAAAATCACGCCCAATTTTAAAGGAGATCTGGCAGGCGAAAAAGAGTTAAAATCACGGAATAGGTAATAATAAATTATTAATAGAAGAACAGGAGGTTTTTAAAAATGGAAGAACTGGAAAAGATCGATTTACTTAAGGAAAGACTAGGAGTGACATATAAGGAAGCTAAAGAAGCTTTGGATCAGGCAGAGGGAGATGTAATAAAAGCACTAATTGAGCTGGAAGAACCGCATAAAAAATGGGATAACAAAGTTGAGCAAAAGGGACGGGAATTGGTAGAGTATATCAAGGATATTATTAAAAAAGGCAATGTGACAAAGGTTAGGTTGAAAAAAGGGGATAATGTGGTCATAGAAGTACCTGCTACGGTTGGGGCGCTTGGTGTAGGTGGAATTTTCCTTAGCCCGATTCTGGCTATCTTGGGGGTAGTGGGTACCGTCGCTGCTTTAACGGCTAATTACAGTTTGGAAATTGTGCGATCTGATGGTAAAGTAGAAAAGCATGATTTAAAATTTTTAGAGGAGAAAAATAGTAGCGAAAAAGAGGAGTAACACATAGAATACGGTGAGAGAAGAGTTTAGGTATTGACAATTTTTTCACGCTCAGTATAATAGAAGATGAAGAGCAGACAATTACAAGGTATAAAGGATTATGCTTGTAATGGGGTCGGGCATATAGCAGCAGGTACATCCTGTGGGACTTCGGTTAAGTTCCACAGGAATTTTTATACTTGGCGGGAGGTATTTATTGCCAGATTAAAAATTACTACTGTATGTCTGGAGGAAAATAAGGTGTTTAAAAAAATTAATAAAAGCTTATTAAAAAAGACGGTACCTACTTGGGAAAACACACAGGATGTGCGTACTAGGGCGGCCTATGGCTATTTGGAAGGCTGGGTCAGTATTGTGCTGAATGCTTTATTAGCCGGGCTGAAAATATGCTGCGGCTTGTGGATTAATAGTATCTCTTTACTGGCGGATGCTTTCCATACGCTTTCAGATGTTTTAACTTCTATTGCGGTTATTGTAGGATTTAAAATTGCGGAAAAGCCTCATGATGCTGAACATCCTTTTGGTCATGGACGAGCGGAATATGTAGCCACTTTTCTTGTATCTACTTTGCTAATTATTGTAGGAATACAGTTTTTTCAAAAATCCATTGATAAATTATTTAATCCGGAAGTGGTAGAGTACAGTTGGATTGTTTTTGCCGTTATGATTTTTTCGGCGGTGCTCAAGGAATGGATGTATGATTTTGCCCGGTTTCTTGGAATAAAAATAAATTCTAAGGCGCTTATTGCCGATGCCTGGCATCATCGTAGTGATGCGATCGCTTCTCTCTTAATTGGTGTAGCTTTATTTATGATGCAATTTGGGTATTATCGGGTAGATGCTATTTTGGGGATTGTTGTTTCTTTCTTGATTTTGTATACCGGCTTTAGTCTGATTAAAGATTGTGCCAGTGAAATTATCGGGAAAGCACCTTCACAAGAGTTTGTGCAAGAAGTGCAGGAGCTTGTTTTGAAAGTAGAGGGGGTAAAAAATATTCATGATATTCAAGTCCATCAATATGGACAACAAAAATATGTCAACATTCATATTGAAGTAGAACCGGAAATGAATGTATTACAATCACATAAGATTGCTGAATTTGTGGAGGGAATATTAAATAATCGGCTTAAAGTCAGTTCGTTAATTCATATTGATCCGTTTGGGAACTAATTATCAGTTGACAAAGGATTTAAGCTTTGGTAGATTAGTGCTAGAATTGCATAATGAATAATGGTGATGAGGGGAAGAGTATTTGCCGGAGGGACAGTCAGCGAGTCGGGGAGAGTGGAAGCCTGACCAAGGACGGCAGAAAACAAGGCACCCTGAACCAACTGAGGAAAGAGGATCTTCGTTCATTAGATTCAGGGTATCTTTATGATGGAGGATCAAACAGGGTGGAACCGCGGGATTAACCTCTCGTCCCTGTAGCTTTAGGCTACAGGGACGAGAGGTTTTTTATTGATGCAAAGGGAAAAACTAAGGTGTTTAATTAAGTTAGGATAGTGAAAAAGGAGTGATGGATGGAGAATGAAGATGAATTTTCAGGAAATGATTTTGGCTTTGAATAAATTTTGGGGAGAGCAAGGATGTATCATTCAACAGCCCTATGACTTGGAAAAAGGGGCAGGGACGATGAATCCGGCTACTTTTCTTAGAGCTTTGGGACCGGAACCGTGGAAGGTCGCTTATGTGGAGCCTTCTCGCCGTCCTACCGATGGACGTTATGGGGAGAACCCCAACCGGCTGCAGCATTATTATCAGTATCAGGTTATTTTAAAACCCTCGCCCGATGATGTGCAGGAGCTTTATTTAGAAAGCTTACAGACTTTGGGGATCAATCCCTTAGAGCATGATATTCGTTTTGTGGAGGATAATTGGGAATCACCGACTTTGGGAGCTTGGGGCTTGGGCTGGGAGGTTTGGCTGGATGGGATGGAGGTAACGCAATTCACCTATTTTCAGCAATGCGGCGGGATAGATTGTCATCCTGTTTGTGCGGAGATTACTTATGGGCTGGAACGGTTGGCCATGTTTATTCAGGAAAAAGAAAGTGTTTATGAGATTGAATGGGTAAACGGGATTACCTATGGTGATGTTCATCATCAGGGAGAAGTGGATTATTCCCGTTATAATTTTGAGGTAGCGGATACGGAACTGCTTTTTAAGCTGTTTGATGCTTATGAACAGGAAGCTTTGCGGGTAATAGAAAAGGGACTGGTGCAGCCTGCTTATGATTATGTGCTGAAATGTTCCCATACTTTTAACTTGCTTGATGCGCGCGGGGCAATTAGCGTGACGGAAAGAACCGGTTTTATTGCCCGGGTCAGAAATATGGCTAAAGTTTGTGCCCAAGGTTATGTGGAGCAGCGGGAAGCTTTAGGCTATCCCTTAATGAAAACCGGGACAGGGGAGGTAAAGTAAGGATGGCGGATTATTTGTTGGAGATTGGGACAGAGGAAATTCCGGCGAAATTTATGCCTAAAGTCTTGTCAGAATTAAAAGAGGCTACCGCTCAGAAATTACAAGAGCAAAGAATTATTTATGAGTCTATTCGTACGATGGGGACACCGCGCCGCCTCGTTCTCTATATCGGGGAAATCGCTTGCTATGGGGAAGATTTAAAGGAAGAGGTACGCGGACCGGCGAAGAAAGCGGCTTTTGATGCGGCCGGACAGCCCACCAAAGCAGCGCAGGGGTTTGCTCGTTCGCAGGGTGTGTCTGTGGAAAGTTTAGTAATCAAGGAAACAGAGCATGGTGAATATGTTTTTGCCCAAAAAGAAGTAAAAGGAAGGTTGACAGAGGAGGTTCTTCCGGAGATAATTCCTCACTTAATTATGGGTTTAAGCTTCCCAAAACCGATGCGGTGGGGAAGTCAAGAAATACGCTTTGCACGTCCGATCAGATGGATAGTCTCACTTTTAGATCAGAAAATAATCCCTGTACAAATTGCCGGGCTACAGGCAGAGAGAATTAGTAGGGGCCATCGTTTTCTAGGGCAAGCTAGGATAGAAATCAAACAGCCCCAAACTTATCTAGCTCAATTGCAGGAAAATTTTGTGCTGGTCGATCAGGAGATGAGGGAAGAGGAATGTTGGCGGCAAATTAAGGCTGAGGCAGAGAAAACGCAGGGTAAAGTTGCTGAAGATACGGAGCTGTTGAGGGAAGTTACTTATCTTTTGGAATGGCCTACTGCTTTAACCGGGAGTATTGCCGAGGAATATTTAGAGATGCCTGAAGAAGTGATTATTACTCCCATGCGGGAGCACCAGCGTTATTTTCCGGTGCGTAATGAAGAAGGTAAACTTTTGCCCCGCTTTATTACTGTGCGTAATGGGAATGCTGAACATTTGGAGATTGTCCGGGCGGGTAATGAAAAGGTGTTAAAGGCTCGTTTGGCCGATGCTCGCTTTTTCTGGGAAGAGGATCAAAAGATTAAGCTGGAAGACTACTTACCCCGTTTGGGAAAAGTCATTTTTCAGGAAAGCTTGGGAACGGTAGCTCAGAAAATGAAGAGAGTAAGTATGATGGTAAGTAGGTTGGCAGAAAGATTAGGCTTGGAGAAGAATACTGCTGTCGATGCTGGTCGAGCGGCTTATTTAGCTAAGGCAGATTTAGTTACAAATATGGTCTGTGAATTCCCTGAATTACAGGGGGTTATGGGACGTTATTATGCCCTTTTTTCCGGAGAAAAGGAAGTGGTAGCCCAGGCGATTTTAGAACATTATCAGCCTCGTTTTGCCGGCGATGCTCTTCCGACTAGTTTAGAAGGAGCTTTAGTCAGTATTGCCGATAAAATGGATACGCTGGCAGGTTGTTTTGCGATAGGGATTGAACCTACCGGATCCCAGGATCCTTATGCTTTAAGGCGGCAGGCGATGGGTGTTTGTTTGATTTTACTTGAACAGCGGTTGGAATTGAGTCTTGATGAGTTGATTAAGCTGGCGTTGGGGAATTACCGAGGCATTGTCGATGATGAGCAACTAGGACAGCACACAGTTAATAAAATAAAAGAGTTCTTCCGGTCCCGTTTAAAAAATATACTTAGTGATAAGGGACATCGTTATGATGTAATTGAGGCTGTTTTAGCTGTGGAAGATAGTTCCTTGCTTAATATGTTGGCTAGGGCGGAAGCTTTAAGCCGGATGAAGGATCAGCAAAAAGGGCAGGAGTTTTTGCGCTCCTTTACGCGGGCATATAATTTGGCAAAAAAGAAGGAAGACGGAAAAATCGATCCGACGCTCTTTGAAGATGATACGGAAAAGATGCTTTATGCAGTCTTAGAGAAAGTAGCGATAAATATTCAGCCACTAGAAGAACAACGAGATTATCACGGAGTAATCAGGGAGTTGTCTAATTTGGCGGAACCGATTAATAATTTTTTTACGGCCGTATTAGTGATGGTTAAGGATCAAAAAGTACAGGCTAACCGTTTGAGACTACTTGGCTGGGCAGTTACTTTATCACAGAAAACAGGGGACTTAAGTAAAATCGTTCTTCTTTAAAAAGGTTATACTTTTTACTTTAAAAAAAGAAAAATATGTATTAAAATATGATATAGTATAACCTTAATAGGAGGTGATCATTATTCGGTTAACAGAGCGCCAGGAACAGATTTTAAGAATTGTACAGAAACAAGGGCCAATTATCGGAGAAGAGATCGCGGATCTCCTGGGGGTAGTGAGAGCTACCTTACGCCCTGATTTTGCTTTTTTAACTAAAGCTGGTTTATTGGAGGCGCGTCCCAGAGTAGGATATTATCTCGCTGGAAAGCAGATACCTTCTCAAGTGGCAGAAACAGTTAAGGAATTACAGGTCAAAGATTGTAAGGCTGTACCGGTAGTGATTGATGAAAATGTTATGGTGTATGATGCGATTGTTAATTTATTTTTGAATGATGTGGGGACATTATATATTGTTAGTGAGGGGGGGATTCTGGAAGGGGTTGTTTCTCGTAAAGATCTTTTAAAAATTGTCCTCGGGCAAGCAGACATTCATAAGATCCCCATCAATGTAATTATGACTAGAATGCCTAATGTTGTTACGGTTGATATTGCTGATTCTTTGTGGAGTGCTGCTAAAAAATTAGTTGATCATGAAATCGATTCTCTCCCAGTGGTGAAAGCTACTTTTCATAATGGGCGGGAAGGGCTGGAGGTAATTGGACGAGTTACGAAATCCACAATAACGAAAGCCTTTGTTGAACTGGGGTTAAATGTTTTTGAATTATAAAATATTAATACGAGGTGATTAATTAAATGGAAAAAGGCAAGTACGTATACCTGTTTAAAGAGGGCAAAGCGGAAATGAAGTCATTGCTAGGCGGTAAAGGTGCGAACTTAGCAGAAATGAGAAGTATTGGTTTGCCTGTTCCTCCCGGTTTGACAATTACTACGGAAACCTGTAAGGAGTATTTTAAGATCGGGAAAAAGTTTCCGGCAGGAATGGAAGAAGAAATGTGGACTAAATTGAAAGAAGTGGAGCAGGAAACGGGGAAAAAATTCGGCGATGCTACGAACCCGTTACTCATTTCTGTCCGCTCCGGAGCACCAATTTCTATGCCTGGGATGATGGATACCATTCTTAACCTCGGCCTTAATGAGGAGACAGTAGAAGGAATGGTTAAGGCGACCAACAATAAACGGTTTGTGCTGGATTGTTACCGGCGGTTCATTCAAATGTTTTCCAATGTGGTGATGGAAGTAGAACATAAAAATTTTGAAGCCGCTTTGGAAAAAGTGAAGGAAGAAACAGGTGTTAAGGTAGATAAGGATTTATCTTTTGAGGCTTTGGAAAAAGTAATTAAGGACTATAAGGCGATTGTCAAGAAGGAAACAGGGCGTGACTTTCCTACCGATCCCAAAGAGCAGTTAATTATGGCGGTAAAGGCTGTTTTTGATTCCTGGTATAATCCCAGAGCGGACGTATATCGCAAAATTAACCGCATTCCCGATGATTTGGGGACAGCCGTTAATGTGCAGTCGATGGTTTTTGGTAATATTGGTGACGATTCCGGAACGGGAGTGGCCTTTACCCGTAATCCTTCGACCGGAGAAAAGAAAATTTATGGTGAGTATTTGATGAATGCCCAAGGGGAAGATGTGGTAGCAGGGATTCGTACCCCTCAGCCTATTTCTCACTTACAGCAGGATTCGCCGGAGATTTATCAACAGTTTGTGCAGATTTGTGAAACGTTGGAAAAACATTATCGGGATGTGCAGGATATTGAGTTTACGATTGAACGCGGGAAACTTTATATGCTGCAGACCAGAAACGGGAAAAGAACGGCTCATGCAGCAGTAAAAATAGCAGTAGACTTGCATGAGGAAGGGCTGATCACGAAGGAAGAAGCTTTATTGCGTGTTGATCCCTCTTCACTTAATCAATTACTACATAGAAGAATAGATACCAGTGTTAAGCTACAGGTAGTAGCTAAAGGGCTTCCTGCTTCTCCGGGTGCCGCTTTTGGGAGTGTGGTGTTAAATGCTGATAAAGCAGAAGAGTTGGGGAAGGAAGGCAAAAAAGTAATTTTAGTTAGCACCGAAACTACCCCTGATGATATTCACGGAATTGTAGCTGCACAGGGGATTCTTACCAGCAGGGGCGGCATGACTAGTCACGCTGCGGTGGTAGCCCGCGGGATGGGTAAATGTTGTGTTTGTGGTTGTGAAAGCATAAAAATAGATGAACAGGCCGGATTAATTCGGGTGCGTGATTTAGTGATTAAAGAGGGAGACGTGATCTCGCTGGATGGTAGTACCGGAAGTGTCATGTTAGGTGAAGTCAAAATGATTGATCCGGAATTAAGCGGCGAGTTTCAAACGATTCTCGAGTGGGCTGAGGGAGTAAAGAAGCTGGGTGTGCGTACCAATGCTGATACACCTAATGATGCGGCTAAGGCGCGAGAATTTGGGGCCGAAGGAATAGGTCTTTGCCGGACAGAGCATATGTTTATGGCTCCCGATCGGATCCCGATTGTCCAGGAAATGATTATGGCAGAGACAACCGAGGCGAGAGAGGCTGCCTTAGCAAAACTACTGCCGATTCAGGAAAAAGATTTCTACGGGATTCTGAAGGTGATGAACGGATTTCCTGTGACCATTCGTTTATTAGATCCCCCGCTGCACGAATTCCTTCCTAATGCTGAGGAATTAGCGATTGAAATTGCCGAATTAAGGATGAAGGGCGGAAAAGAGAAAGAAATAGCCGCCAAAGAGGTGCTTCTTGCAAAAGCCAGAAGTCTGCACGAATTTAATCCGATGCTCGGACACAGAGGCTGCCGTTTAGGGGTTAGTTATCCCGAAATATATCGGATGCAGGTCAAGGCTGTTTTCCAAGCGACCGTTCGTTTGGTGAAGGAAGGTTATGTGGTTATTCCGGAAGTGGAAATCCCCTTAGTGGTTCATCCTAATGAACTGGCGATGTTAAAGGATGAAGTGGTCAAAATAGCTAGTGAGATTATGGCTGCGGCTGGGGTAGAGTTCAAGTATTCAGTGGGAACCATGATTGAGTTACCGCGGGCCTGTATTGTTGCCGATGAATTGGCCGAGTCCGCAGATTTCTTCTCCTTTGGTACCAATGACCTTACCCAGACTACTTTTGGATTTAGTCGTGACGATGCGGAAGGTAAATTTATGAGTGATTATCTTGATAAGAAAATCCTTAAAGAAGATCCCTTTATGGTTATCGATCGGGATGGTGTAGGAGAGCTGATGAAATTAGCCGTGAAAAAAGGTCGGGAGAAACGGTCGGGGATGCTGATCGGAATTTGCGGGGAGCATGGCGGTGATCCCAATTCCGTGGAGTTCTGTCATCTGATTGG
>DHPU01000027.1:3988-5382 GCA_002407935.1 Peptococcaceae bacterium UBA5356 | reverse complement strand
GGAAGTTGCAGGAGAATACAGCACCTATCATTTTGACCTGAGAGGCAGTACAGTCGTAATTACCAACGCGAACGGCAAAGTGACAGACCGTTATCAATATTCCGCTTATGGGGAATTATTGAGCAGCACCGGAGATACCGATACGCCATTCCTCTTCAACGGGCGTGATGGGGTGGTCACTGACGGCAATGGCCTGTATTACATGCGGGCGCGGTACTATAACCCCGAAATTCGGCGGTTTGTGAGCCAGGATCTTTTGCTGGGGGTAGTTATTGATGGGCAAAGCCTGAACCGCTATGCTTATGTCGGGGGGAATCCCGTTGGTTTTGTAGATCCATTAGGCTTGGCGAGGGATGGGTCTATAGGAGGAACAGTAAATAGGTGGCTAGATAGTAGTACACCTATTATTAAGATTAAAATTCCATCATCTGGTGAATTAGTTTCAACTTTTGCTTCATCGTTGACAGGGAGTGCGTTTGGAACTGCATCAAGGATTAAAAAAAGCACAGATTCTTTTATAAACGAAAAAGGAAGAATTCAATTTTACCCTAAAGGTAGTAATGTGAAGGCTCGACCATATAAAAGGTTAGCTAAAGGAGGTGCTGTAGTAACTGTAGTTTCAAATGTGTTGGATGTTGGTAATACTTGGAGTGAGAAGGATGGCAATACAAACTTAAAGAGAATTCAGAAGACTGCAATTCAGCTAGGGGGAGCTTTCGGAGGAGTAGTTGTTGGTTTAGCAAGTGGTGCAACAGCAGCAAGTAGTATAATTGGGGCTCCTGAAACCGGTGGCGCAAGTTTAAGTTTGTTTGTAGTAGCTGGGAGCATTGATTATGGTGGGGCAAAGCTAATTGAAAATGTCCAAAACTCACTTTATAAGAGGTTCGATATAAAATAGAGGTGAATATATTGCAAACATTCAAGTTTCATACCTATATCCACTTATTTAACATTTTTTTAATATTACTTCCATCTAGTATGTACATATTAATAAAACGATTTTTTAAGCAAGATAATCTTGATGTAATTCTATTAATATTTACGGTATTTGCTGTTTACAATTTTATAAAATACTTAAGATCTTATTATATAGCAGGGGATAAATCTCTTGTTAAAAAGGAGCTACTAAATAAAAAAGAAATAAGTTGGGAGGAAGTTGAATATATTAATGTACTTCCTAGTAGTCGAGGTAGTAATTACGTGATTAGCGTTTATGGCAATAGTAAAGAAATACTAATTTCTTATTGGATTAATAATTACCATGAATTAATTAGAATAATTGTGAAAGAAAATATGCAGAACAGCACTAATAAACCTTGCATTGATCCTCTTATATTTGAAATAATAAATAATTAAACCACTTATCCAAAATCAGTAGTGTTGCATAAAAGTTT
>DHPU01000027.1:0-3868 GCA_002407935.1 Peptococcaceae bacterium UBA5356 | reverse complement strand
AATTAAAGTTCAAACTTCAAGGCACTAATTTACTATATCGTACAAATATGATAAAAAATGTAAGCGGCTTTTTCCGTTAGTGGTTAAAAGGACTAGAACCAATAGAGAGTAGCCCTTTTCCATATTTTACACTTATTATTCGCTATTAGAGAATCATTGGGTCATACGTTAAATCATCCAAGAAATCAGTCTCGCCTTCCATGACTTGATGCAGGGTCTGTTGAAATACTTTCTCGTGATCCAGTCGACATCGTCCTTTAGAAGTCCGTTTGCTCTTATAACCAAGCTTTTTAAAGAATTCTTCGACCGGTTCGTAGAGATAAACACGTAGAAACCGCTTAATCGTAAGAAATGGACCATTGTATCCGGAAATCAGCTTGATGATCATTAGCAGACAGTAGGTGGCCAGTGCTATGTATAACTGATTTTGTACAGCCTGTGTCGGTTGTCGCAATTAGACGTACCGGATACTTCATTCTTTTCTGTGGCCCACCTAGGATGACGATACAGTTCTGCTTAATTGCACTCCCTAGCTCTACTTGAAGCTCTTGCTGCACAGTAACCAAAGCATTTACCTTGAGCCGAGTTATAAACAGGATTCCCTGTTATCCATTTGAGATTTGTCGCTAGGTTTTGCGGCCGTTATTTCTGCATGATCCGGCAGTACGCCCTGTTCAAAAAACCGGAGTCTCAGATGGAGTTTCACACCGCCTTTAGTCTTGCGAAATTCTGCCCAACGGAAACGGCTCAAACAAAGGCTGATGGTCGATGAGTCAATCAGGTAGATACGCCCCAGATTATTCCGGATTTTTTCGAATCCCATCTTGATGCCCGCCCTTGACATCCCGGGGTGTTTATCCCGATATTATTGTTATCCTGAACAATCTACAACCTACATTCCCGAGATTTATAACGAGGGAGGTTCCACCCCTAATGCCGTATAGATATCTTCTTGCTTCTTAGTAACTTCCCCCAGTAATCGGCCATGTTCCGGTGCTTCAAACAACTCGATTACATCAAGTTCATCCAGAAGGCCTTGCAGAGTCCATTTTTCAAATAGACCCGCATCCTGCATTTTTTTCTTCACATAGGATAAGTAAATAAGTGCAACAAATTCTACGAAAAGCTTACCGTTGAGGGCTAATTCCGAAGAAACTTGCATTCTTCTGAAGTTGAGCCTTTCCTTAAGATTGCCAAAACCCTTTTCAACTATATCCTTGCTACGATACAGGGATAGCGCTTCAAAGGGATCATTGACTTCATTTGAAAGCAACGCAAAATACCCATAGTTTTTAGCAGCTTCACGCATAAAATCTTCTCTGGGCTTGATTTTTCGTCCTCGCTTTGGCGTTTCAGTCAGTTCAAAATATTTGTCATAGTCCTTCATACGGTATTCTTTGTGTGTGTTCTCCATTAGATCATTATACAGACTCGTCAGATACTCATTCATATCTGCTTGATCTTTGGCAGCCTTCTCAGGGTTATAAAAAAGATGTAAGTAGGCACGTCTTTTTGCTTTCAAAATATCGCCTTTGTACGGTCTTTCCTGTTCATAATCCCATTCAATAGTCCTACATAAGCCATATGTACCAAATTGCGTCTGTAAGTTCGACCAGAGTTGAAGATTTTCTCTTTCCTCCTCCAAGACTTCTTTAACGTATTTAAGGCTAAGTTTTACTCCAATGATGAACTTTTGGTGATTCCTGTAAAGCGCATTTATGTTGGCTTTGCTGTAAAATCCTCTATCCAAGATAATGCTTACTTTCTTGTATCCCATGACATCGAATTCAGACATCAGTTGTTTGACCGTCTTTACATCTGTAATATTGCCTGGAAGTTTGCGGTAATAGAAGGGGAGCCCCGATTCTTCACCGAAAAGAAGAGCAAGATTAATTTGTGGTAGTCTATCATGCTCTTTGTTTTGGCCTTTTTTTACCTGCTTCAACGTTTCGGAATAGCTTGAAATCGATGTAATGTCAAAAGCCCAGTATTCCTTTTCAATTCGGCGCTTGCCTTGTTTTTTGAAGAACAACATTCTAGCCTCTTCATCAATGGCTTGAAACAGCTCACTGCTTTGTTGAGAAGGAATATCTTCACCATGTGGATGGATATGTAACTTCTGCCAATGAGAAAAGCGACTGAGAGAATTATTTTCTTCAAGAATTAGATAGTAGACTATGGAGAGTACCTGCTTATATGTACTTGGAAAACAGAGCTTAAGATCGGCAGAAACACCTGTTATCTTCCCGACCTGATCAAATAAGTAACATGCACCATAGAAGCTTCTGCGAATTTTCGTTATAGGATCCGGACCTGGCTTACTCGATGTAACTAGGTTTTGAAGTTCTTTCTTTTTGTAGGGTCTAGTTGGCACTATTTCGCCTGTATCAGGATCTACTTTACCAATAAGTGTTCTTTTGGCTCTTGATTGTTGTTTCCCCTTATCCCAAAATGCCTCATTACTATAAGCATAAGTGATGCCTGTCTTTTTGTTCTTCTGATATATGATCCCCATCCCCTTCACCTCGTTATATATTATAATGTATAACGAGGTGAATATCAAGTTACATCTGATAAAAGTCCACTATTTATGCACTCTTGTGTAACTTTTCATCGTTACACTTCCCGGGAACTTAGGTTGTAAGAGTAATTTCCACTTGAGACAAAACAGGGGTGGAATTTAACTTTTCAATTAAGGAATAACTCTTTGGTCAAAATCGCGTGAGACAGAAACTTGAAAAATACTGCCTTTTGTGATAAAATATTAATTCCAATGGGTTTTCTTCCGGCGGAGTTTGTTTGAAAGTTCTTTTTGGTGGGAGTAGAAAGAAAATGGTTGAGAAGAGTGTAAAGGTTGTTACGGAAAATCGCAAAGCACGTCATGATTACTTTATCGAGGAGACTTATGAGGCGGGGATCGCTTTAACAGGAACCGAGGTAAAGTCGTTGCGGGCAGGTAAAGCGAATTTGAAGGACAGCTATGCACAGGTACAAAATGGGGAGATGTTTTTATTTAATATGCATATCAGTTCGTACGAACAGGGCAATCGTTTTAATGTGGATCCTGTACGGCCCCGTAAATTACTGCTTCATAAAAAAGAAATCAACAGTCTCTTCGGTAAGGTTATGCAGCAAGGCTTGACGCTCATTCCTTTGAAGGTGTATTTTCTAAGGGGACGGGCGAAGGTTGAGATTGCTCTCGCCAAAGGAAAGAAAATCTATGACAAAAGAGCTGCCTTAGCGGAGAAAGACGCCCGCCGGGAAATGGAAAGAGCCGCACGGGGAAAAGAATAATTTTTGTTATTAAATTTTGGGGGTGTACTGGTTTCGACGGGGGAAGCGGTGGCAGAAGAAGCGAGCCGGGGTTGCACTAGCCCGTAAAACGGTGCGCAAAAAGTAAACGCAAACGATAATTACGCTTTAGCTGCTTAGTTGCAGTCTAACCTCTTACCTTCTGTGCCTGGGGTGAGGGCTAAGAGGTCATTTTACCAGGCTACTCTTAGGGGAGAGTCGCATAGCCTAAGGGAAAATTAATGGGACTGGTCCAAAGGAATCCGTGCCTGTTTGGAGTCCGGCGGATGAGATTTAAATTACAGGCTGCGCTCGGAGATGCTTCTGTGGTCGTTCTTTCGGACAAGGGTTCGATTCCCTTCACCTCCACCAGATTATCTACCATCTATTGATAAAAAGGATTTTATCGGTGGGTGGTTTTTGTTTTGCCTTGGAAAGGCTTGAAACAAGCGGTTCCTGAAGATTTATGTAGGTCGATTGTAACCACTTTAGTCGTTGCTGTTAAGATTTTTTACCGCTTATTGGAGACTGAAGCGGAGAAGCATGGCTTATAATCGTTGGACATTAGATTATAAAG
>DHPU01000085.1 GCA_002407935.1 Peptococcaceae bacterium UBA5356 | reverse complement strand
TAATTCTGTATGGTAGTCAAGCGTAATTTATCGTAATAATCATCTGGGCGGTGTTTGAGAATGGTGTAATTCTGTATGGTAGTCAAGCAAAACTTGGCAAGAAAACAGTAGAAAGCTAGTTTGAGAATGGTGTAATTCTGTATGGTAGTCAAGCTTGTTCAAATTCTTCATCCGTTAGCACACGGTTTGAGAATGGTGTAATTCTGTATGGTAGTCAAGCTTATCGCTGAGGAACTGAACATAGCCAATAGTTTGAGAATGGTGTAATTCTGTATGGTAGTCAAGCTCGGTCAAGCAGCTCCTTCTTAGCCTCGATGTTTGAGAATGGTGTAATTCTGTATGGTAGTCAAGCTGACGGTATATTGCAAGGCTCTAAAGACACGTTTGAGAATGGTGTAATTCTGTATGGTAGTCAAGCTCCGCATCGTAAAATTCAGTAGAAGAATAGTTTGAGAATGGTGTAATTCTGTATGGTAGTCAAGCAATAGATTATGCAAAATAGCGTCGGTTTTAGTTTGAGAATGGTGTAATTCTGTATGGTAGTCAAGCTGAAATAAAAATGCTAAAAAAACAAATGGAGTTTGAGAATGGTGTAATTCTGTATGGTAGTCAAGCTGAACCACTCAATACATCACTTAATGCCTGGTTTGAGAATGGTGTAATTCTGTATGGTAGTCAAGCCAATCATTCTTATATTCTTGAATACTATAAGTTTGAGAATGGTGTAATTCTGTATGGTAGTCAAGCAATTGACAAATATGTAATTGCTTGTCGGTAGTTTGAGAATGGTGTAATTCTGTATGGTAGTCAAGCATCGATGTCTCCTAAATAGTTCCTGTTATAGTTTGAGAATGGTGTAATTCTGTATGGTAGTCAAGCTGGAGAATTAGGGGTTAGTGAGACAACAAAGTTTGAGAATGGTGTAATTCTGTATGGTAGTCAAGCCCTTAATTTTTTTTCCACAGGGCAACCATTGTTTGAGAATGGTGTAATTCTGTATGGTAGTCAAGCGGTGACTTCGTTTGGGTCAATAGTCTTAATGGTTTGAGAATGGTGTAATTCTGTATGGTAGTCAAGCTTCCAGCCTCGCTTATCTATATAAGTCTTAGTTTGAGAATGGTGTAATTCTGTATGGTAGTCAAGCTAAGTAGCTCAATTTCCGTTTTTGCTCTTGCGGCATTTTCCTTCATTAGTTTTTCAAGCGGCGATAACATTTTTCCTGTCTTTACAGAATTACCCATAAACAAAGCAGGCTTTAGCCTGCTTTGTTTTGCTGTTCTCGTTCTGTCAATATTCTCTCCAATACCCTTATTATTCGTTCCTCGTTTTTACTCGGGTTTCAGCCTACTTCCAATTTGAATAATGTCAAGTTATTGTAGGAAAAAATTTTTTAGAATAATCCCTATGTAATGATAAAGTTAAGCCCCACGAATAGAATTAAGAAATTCCCAAGCCTAAGTCCGTATTAGATTAAATGTGGGAATTTGCTGAGTTATGCAAATTTTTTCTTGAGCGAATGGAAATTAACAAGTATAATAATAGGTAAAATTATAAATCTTACTAGTTGTTGAAACAATCAGAATCATGGCGGAAAATCAGAATGGGAAAATCGGAAGTTGAGGGGTGTTTGTTATGAGGGAAAAATTAATACAATATAGTATCCTTTCGTCAATCCTTTTTCTTTTTTGGGTTATCTTTTCGGGGAAGCTTGACGTTAAGCATTTGATGATTGGTGCGGTGACAGCCTTGGTTATTGCTTGGATTTGCAGTTCATTTTTGCAGGTATCCTCGGTTACTACTCCTGGGATACCGGTTAAAGAGTATGCTGTTTTCAACTTGCCTTATTTAAAGTTATTTCCCTATTTAGGCTGGCTTTTATGGGAACTGGTTAAGGCCAATGTGGATGTGGCTTTGCTTGTTTTAAATCCTCAAATGCCGATTAGTCCGCAAATTTTTACCTTTAAAAAGACGATGAGTAATCCGGTAGCCCATATGATTCTTGCTAATTCGATTACGTTGACACCGGGGACAATTACGGTTGATGTTCAGGAAGACGTTTATACAATTCATGCTCTTACGGAAAGCGCGGCACTTTCACTGGCGCCCTTGGCAGGGGAAGGAGATATGCCTGCCCGGGTAGGCCGTCTCTTCAACGAATAATAATAAATAATAAAGAATAAGCCTTAGGGAAGGGTAGGGGTGAGATAAAATGCTCCAGGATAAGTTTTTTACAGTTCTGTTAGTAGGCTTGGTGGTTATTGCTTTTTCCATGTTGTTTAGGGTATTTAAAGGACCGACGGTGTATGACCGTTTAAATGGGCTTGGGGTAATTGGTACTGATGCAATTTTAATCCTTATCTTATGGGGGTTTTTACAAAAACGGGTTGAAATGTACGTTGACATTGCCTTATCTTATGCCATTTTAGGATTCATTAGCTTGGTAGTACTGGCCAAGTTTTTGCAGGGGAAAGGGGATGCTGATTTGTGAGAATTCTGGCAATATTTTTTCTGATGGGAGGTTTTTTCTTTACGACCGTGGCCGCTTTAGGGGTAATCCGCTTTCCTGATTTTTATACGAGGCTGCATGCGGCCGGTAAGGGTGATACTTTGGGAATCGCTTTATCAATCACGGGGTTAGCGCTTTATCACGGCTTTAATCTGGTTAGTCTCAAACTGATGTTTATTGTCTTTTTTATCTTTTTAGCGAATCCGATCGGCACTCATGTCTTAAGTGGGGCTGCTTACAAGACCGGGATTCGGCCTTGGACGGGGAAGGGGGAATAGGTTTGTTAGGAATGAACGTTCTGGTTTTTCTTTTGGTGCTAATGCTTGCTACCGGGCTGATGGCTCTTTTTGCCTCGGATCTTTTGGCGGCGATTATTATGTTTAGTGCGTTCAGCTTTTTGGCGGTCTTAGTTTATTTGATGCTGGGGGCGCCTGATGTTGCCTTTACTGAAGCGGTGGTAGGCGTGGTGGCGACGACCTTTTTAATTGTGGCCTTGAAGCGGATGGACCGGGGGTGTTCAAAATAGGGATTAGGACGATGAAGCTAATTGCCTCTGTAGCGATGTTGTGCATGGTAGGCATCTTTTTTACCACGACGGCCGGTTTGCCGCAAATATATAATCCCCATTCAGCTCCGTCTGAGCACGTTTCGCCCCGCTATATTGAAAAAAGTACGAAGGAAACAGGCTCGCCCAACTTTGTGACAGCGGTATTGGCTGATTACCGGGGATACGATACTTTAGGAGAGACCACGGTTATTTTTACAGCAGGCTTGGCTACGGCGTTGTTATTGCGGTCGAGGAGAACTCCTTCGTTCAAGAATGAGCAGGCTTGTTTGGTAAAGGGGGATCCTGATGAATAATCGTTTTGGCACGATTGTATTGGATATTTCTTTTCGGGTAATTATTCCTTTTATTATGCTGTACGGTGTTTATGTACTTATTCACGGCGAGGATAGTCCGGGGGGAGGTTTTCAGGCCGGAGCGCTTTTCGGGATTGCCGTAGTGCTTAGTCGTTTGGTTCATGGTGAGCAAGCGATTTTAAACGTTTCCGGAGACAAAGCGTTGATTTTAGCAGGGATAGGAACGGCGATTTACGGCTCAGTGGGAGTAGTTACGCTCTTGTTTGGCGGTAATTTTCTTGAGTATGGAACTCTGCCGCTGAATATATCTGAACCGGGAAGGCATGCTTTGGGGATTCTGGCGATTGAGTTGGGGGTTACGATCTGTGTGATGTCGACCATTGTCGTGATTTTTGATGCCTTGGTGGGAAGGGAGGAGGAATAAGGTTGCAGGAATTTTTCACAAGCTATTTTATTTATTGGGTAATCTTTCTCCTTTTCCTGTTAGGCCCATATGGCATCATTTTCAAAAATAATTTGATTAAAAAGCTGATGGCGATGAATGTCATGCAGGTAGCGGTAATCCTCTTCTTTCTTGTGCTGGGGCAGAAGATGGGAGGGGAAATCCCCGTAGAAGTGCCCGGTCTGCTTGGGGCGGGGCATTATATTAATCCCTTGCCACATGCCTTAATGCTTACGGCTATCGTGGTAAGCTTGGCTACTACCGGGGTTTCTTTAGCTTTGCTTTTATTAGTCCAGAAGCATTATGGGGTACTGGAAGAGGATGAATTGCTGCGGAGGATGAATGAGCGATGAAAGAACAATTACCGGCTTTACTTATTGTGGTACCGTTAGTCACGGCGCTTCTCTCTCCTCTGGTAGCATATTTTTCGACCAGGTTGTTACGAGGACTGCATTTGACGGCGCTTGCTACTTCCTTTGCTTGTGCGGTAGGAACTTTAATTCATGCGCTCACGGAGGGGACGTGGCATTATCGCTTTGGGGACTGGGCTCCGCCGTGGGGGATTGAATACGTGATTGACCCGCTCAGTGGGGTCATGGCTGTGTTGATTTCCTTGATTAGTGTGCTGGTTCTGTTGTATGCGGGGCCTTTCCTGGCTGAGGAAGGGTGGCTGAAAAAGGGAATCTATTATGCCCTTTATACGCTTTTGACCACCGGCTTGTTAGGGATGGTTATAACGGGGGACGTTTTTAATCTTTATGTCTTCCTGGAAATCTCCTCTTTGGCGGCGTATGCTTTAATTGCCTCCGGTGGATATAAGGCCACGGTGGCGGCGTTCCGTTATGTCTTGATTGGGACGATTGGCGCCTCTTTGTATTTATTAGGCGTAGGGTATCTTTATGCGGTGACAGGTTCATTGAATATGGCGGATCTTGCGGAAAAGCTACAGCCTTTGCTGGCAGCGAATTCGCAGGCGGTCTTGATTGCGGTGCTGCTAATCATGGTGGGAATGGGAATCAAAATGGCGCTTTTCCCGTTGCACGGGTGGCTGCCTGATGCATATACATATACCTCACCTGCGGCGATCCCCTTTATTTCCGGGGTAATGACTAAGGTAATGATTTATGTCTTGTTAAGATATTGCTTCTTTATTTTTGGAGCCATGAACGGTGTTTTGCCGGCAGTGTTGGAGATCGTCGGTTGGCTGGCGGCCGCCGGAATTATTTTGGCTTCCGTTATGGCGATTGCGCAGACTGATTTTCGGCGGATGCTGGCTTATTCCAGTGTGGCCCAGATTGGGTACATTGCCCTGGGTATGGCGATTGGCAATTATTACGGGCTGATTGGCGCGGTTTTACATATTCTGAACCATGCGGTGATGAAAAGCTGCCTTTTCCTCGTGGCTGGCGGTGTGAAGTGGAAAACAGGGGAGCATGCCATTGCCAAATATGCCGAAATAAGCCGCCGAATGCCGGTGACGATGGGAGTTTTTTTACTGGGGGCGCTTTCGATGATTGGGATTCCGCCTACGGCCGGGTTCTTTAGTAAATGGTATTTAATCTTGGGGGCACTGGATAATCAGCAGTGGCTTTATATAGTGGTGATTATTGTCAGCAGTTTGCTGAACGCGGTTTATTTCTTCAGGGTAATTGAGCAGGCTTACTTGCGGAAGGCGGAGGGGGAGGCGAAGCCCGAGGAGACGTTGGCAAGCGTGGAAATTGCCATAAAAAACAGAGGGCCGGAGCTTCCCTACGTGATGCTTGTCCCTATTGTGGTGCTGGGGGCAGGAATTTTACTGCTGGGGGTATGTAATAACGTAATTGTAACGAATATTTTGCATTATGCGCTGCCGGGGGGTGGATTATAATGGGGATGGGCTTTTTGATGGATTATCGACCGCTTGGGGCGGTGTTGATCTCCTTGGTTGCGGCAGCCTTAATTATACTAAGCAAGCAGCATCCTAAGCTCCAGCAAGGTTGGACTATTCTTGCGGCAGTGGGGAAGGTAGTGCTGGTGTTTTCCATGTTGCCGGAGGTGCTGGCCGGAAAAATTCTGGAGGTAGAGCCTTTCTTTATAGCCGAGGGCATTACCCTTCATTTGCGGGCGGATACGACCGGGATGATTTTCGCTCTGCTGGCTTCGGTGCTGTGGGTGCTGACCTCCTTTTATTCCTTTGGGTATCTGCGGAAGCAGGAGAAGACGCACCAAACCGGATACTATGCCAGTTTTGCGGTCTGCCTTTCGGCAACGATGGGTATTGCTTTTGCGGCTAATTTATTAACCTTCTTTGTGTTTTATGAAATCTTGACTATTGCTACGTATCCTCTGGTCGTGCACAATCGGGATGAGGAATCCATAAAGGCCGGACGTAAATACTTGGTCTATACCTTGGTTGCCGGGCAGTTATTTTTGATCGGGATTGTGTGGGCCCAGTTTGCGGCCGGTACGGGAGATTTTCGACCGGGGGGATTTTTGGCGGGAACAGCGCCGAATGGCGCCTTGCAGCTTATCTTTTTATTGATGATTTTGGGTACGGCGGTAAAGGCGGGCGTAATGCCTTTGCATGGCTGGCTGCCCGCGGCAATGGTTGCCCCTACACCGGTTAGTGCCTTGCTTCATGCGGTAGCCGTAGTGAAGGCCGGCGCTTTTGGGATAATTCGCATCGTCGGTTTTGTTTTTGGCCCGCAGCTTTTGGGGGAGTTAGGAGTGGCGGAGGTGCTGGCGTGGTTCGCCGCCTTTACCATTATTGTGTCCTCCTTAATTGCCCTTGGGCAGGATAATTTGAAAAGAAGATTGGCGTTTTCGACAGTGGGGCAGTTATCCTATATTGTCTTGGGGTGTTCGCTGTTGACGCCACTGGGGTTATTGGGCGGAATGTATCATATTGTTGCCCATGCGGTCATGAAGATTACCCTGTTTTTTTGCGCCGGAGCGATCTATATCACAACACATCTTACGAAGGTCAGTCAATTGAAGGGAATCGGCAGGCAGATGCCTTATACGATGGTCGCTTTTACGGTGGGTTCTTTGGGGATCACCGGCTTGCCTTTTATCGTTGGGTTTATTAGCAAATGGAATTTGGCCTCGGGGGCGGTGCAAGGTGGACAGGCCTTTTATCTGGTGGTACTGGTGCTTAGTGCCTTATTAAGTGCGGCGTACTTTATCCCGATTGTTTATGCGGCTTTTTTTCAAGAGCCGGAGGGTGAGCTGGCCGAACATTATTATGGCGAAGCCGATAAGCTGATGTTAGTCCCTCTTTTGCTGACTGCGGCAGTATCGGTTATTTTGGGCGTGTTTCCGAATGCCGGGGCTCATTTGTATGATTTGGCCGCAATGTCTGCGCAAAGTATTGTCAATGGGCAATTTATCGTAGGAGGATGGTAAGATGTACTGGTGGCGAGAGATAATGGGGGCTGACGTGCTCTTGGGCTTCCTGGGTTGTTATTTTTTAATTGGGATAGCCAAGGGCGTTGTCGGACGGGTGGTACAAAGGAAGGAAGACTACTATGATGATGGAGGTGAAGACAGCCATGAATAACTTCCAGTTCGTTCTTCATCCCGGCTTTGCCTTGCTGCTTGGGGGGATCAGCGCGGCTGTTGTGCGGCAAAAGCTAATCCGTCAAGTAATCATGGTAGTGGCGCCGCTCTGGTCCATTGCCGCGGCACTTAGCTTGCCAGCGGGAACCCAATGGGGTTATCCCTTTATGAATTTGCAACTGGTTATTTTACGGGCGGATGCACTTTCTTTACTTTTTGCGTTTATTTTTGGCGTCATTGCTTTTCTGAGCTGTCTCTATGCTTTACATGTTAAATCCTCCGGCGAAGCGGCGGCCGCGCTGCTTTATGCAGGGAGCTCCTTGAGTGTAGTTATGGCGGGAGACTGGCTGACCTTGATTTTCTTTTGGGAAATCATGGCGATCTCTTCTGTTTTTCTGGTTTGGAATAGAAAAACGCCGCAGGCCATTGCCGCGGGCTTTCGGTATTTGCTGATTCATATGTTAGGGGGCAACTTACTCTTAGCGGGTATTTTCCTGCAAGTCACCGGAGGACAGCTAACTATTACGCCGCTTACCGGTATGCAGGATGGGGCCTATTGGTTGATTCTCGTGGGAATTGCCATTAATGCGGCGATTCCGCCCTTGCATGCTTGGCTGACCGATGCTTATCCGGAAGCAACGCCGAGCGGCAGTGTGTTTTTAAGCTCTTTTACCACGAAGACGGCGATTTATTGCTTGATTCGGATTTTCCCGGGCACGCAGCTTTTACTGTATCTCGGAGTACTGATGGCGCTTTATGGTGTCATTTTTGCCATCTTAGAAAATAATATCAGGCGGCTCTTGTCCTACCATATTCTCAGTCAGTTGGGCTTTATGCTGGTGGGAATAGGTATTGGGACAGAACTCTCACTGAATGGAGCCGCAGCGCTGGCCTGTAGTCATCTCATTTACAACTCGTTGCTTTTTATGGGCGCCGGTGCCGTAGTTTATGCTACCGGGAAAAACAAGCTGACGGAATTAGGCGGGCTATATCGTTCGATGCCATGGACGGCGGTGTTTTTTGGGATAGCCGCCTTGTCTATTTCCGGAATCCCCTTGTTTGTCGGCTTTATTACTAAACCGATGGTGATCACCGCCGCAATCGTTAACCGGCTGCCGACGGTAGAGCTGCTACTGACTGTGGCTAGTATCGGTACGTTTCTTTCCATTGCTTTGAAACTGAATTACTTTATGTTTTTTGGCGCCGAGCGGGGGCTAAAGACGGAGAAAATTCCTTTCAATATGTCGCTGGCAATGGCGGGAGGGTCTTTCCTGTGCTTGTTGTACGGCATGGTTCCCCGGCTTTTTTATGAGAGATTGCCTTATGTCGTGGATTTTCAGTCTTATACCGTTGGTCATGTGTTCTCGACTGTACAGCTGATGCTTGCTGCCTTGGTCGCTTTTTGGCTCGTGCTTCCTAAAATGGCTACCCACAATGTTATTTCCTTGGATACGGACTGGTTCTACCGGAAGCCGTTTGCCGCCTTGATGGGCGGGTTGGTCAGGCTGGTCTGCGAGATTAAGGATCAGTCCGGGGTATATGGCAGGGCGGCTTTAACGAGAGTCGTGCCGTTTTTTCGGAACCCGGTTAAATGGGCGGCACAAACCGTGGAGGGGCCTGCTCCAGACTACTATGATGCAGATAGATACCGTACTCCCGTGGGGGTAATTGTCTTGGTAAGCATTGTCATTTTTGTGCTGGCTTTTTCCTATGTTTGGCTCTGGCAGGGCAATTTTTTTGGATAAGAAGCATATTTTTAAAATATTGTATGGCAGGAAATTTGTTGTTGTTGTAAAATGGGAGTAAGGTAATTGGCGAGAGATAAAAACAGTGAAAAACGGAGGAGTATCAAATGAAACCACCATATGGAGATGCCGAAAAGCTTACTTTTGGCAGGATGTTTACAGAACACATGTATACGATTAAATATAAGGATGGCAAAGGATGGTATGACGGTAAAATTGAGAAATATCGGCCTTTTATGATGGAACCGGCAGCTTGTGTTTTTCATTATTCGCAGGAGGTTTTTGAAGGCTTAAAAGCCTATAAAACTTCGGATGGCCGTGTCCTGTTATTTAGACCGGAACAAAATGCACGGCGGCTTAATCGCTCGGCGCGGAAACTTTGTATGCCCGAACTTCCGGAAGAAACCTTTCTAAGTGCACTCAAGGAATTGGTGTTACTGGAAAAAGACTGGATTCCCGATGCTCCCGGGACATCTTTATATATCCGTCCCACCATGATTGCGAGTGAAGCTTTTCTGGGAGTAAATTCGGCGAAGGAATATTTATTCTATATTATATTATCCCCGGTGGGAGCCTATTTTAAGGCGGGGTTTAATCCTGTCAGTATTTATGTAGAGGATCAGTTGGTACGCGCCGCTGTTGGCGGAGTCGGCGATATTAAAACAGGTGGAAACTATGCCGCCAGTTTACTCGGCGGTATGAAGGCCGAGAAAAAAGGATTTTCTCAGGTACTTTGGCTTGATGCGAAGGAACATCAATATGTCGAAGAAGTTGGGGCGATGAATGTCTTTTTCGTTTTTGGTGAAAAACTGGTAACACCGATGCTTACCGGTTCAATTCTTCCCGGTATTACCAGGGATTCGGTACTTAAGCTTGCTCATGAAATGGGTTATGAGGTGGAGGAAAGACGGATTGCTATTGATGAAGTGCTGGAAGGGATTAAAACCGGAAAATTAACCGAAATATTTGGCTCCGGTACAGCGGCGGTTATTTCGCCGGTAGGACTTCTTCATTATCAGGATACTAATTATTACATCAATGATAATCAGGTAGGAAAGTTGACGAGATCCTTTTATGAGCATTTGGTGGATATTCAATATGGACATGTTGAGGATAAATTAGGTTGGTCTTATGAATTAAAATAAGAGGATATATTAATGGATATTAATAGTAATTTGAGTTATAGGGGAGGTAAAAAAGAAATGAATAGTCAGCAGGTCACGAAGGGGATAGCCCGGGCACCACACCGTTCCCTTTTTTATGCGATGGGTTATACGGAGGAGGATTTACAAAAACCATTGGTAGCAGTGGTGAGCGCTCATAATGAGATTATTCCCGGCCATTTTCATTTAGATAAAGTGGCGCAGGCAGTAAAATTGGGAATTGCGGCCGGCGGGGGTACTCCTGTGGAGTTTCCGGTGATTGGGATTTGTGATGGGATAGCGATGAATCACAGTGGAATGAAATATCCTTTGGCCAGCAGGGAATTAATTGCCGATTCGATTGAGTCTATGATGGTAGGGCATAAGTTTGATGCAATGGTGTTAATTGGCAATTGCGATAAGATTGTGCCGGGAATGTTGATGGCAGCCGCTCGCCTTAATGTTCCGTCGGTTTATGTCAGCGGCGGCCCAATGTTGCCGGGAAGTTACCGGGGTGAAAAGACCGATTTAATTAAAGGCGCTTTTGAGGCTGTAGGGTCTTGTGCACAAGGGAGAATCTCTGAGAAAACTTTAATCGAAATGGAACAGAAAGCCTGTCCTACTTGTGGCAGTTGTGCGGGGCTGTTTACCGCCAATACGATGAATTGCTTGGTGGAGGCTTTGGGAATGGGGCTGCCGGGGAACGGCACGATTCCCGCACCATACGGGCAGCGTTTGGCCTTGGCGAAAAGGGCGGGGCAGCAAGTGATGGAATTGGTGAGAAAAAATATTCTACCGAGAGATATTTTGACTTTGCCGGCATTTCGCAATGCCATAACTTTAGATATGGCGATCGGGGGTTCCACCAATACTGTTTTACATCTTTTGGCCATTGCTTATGAGGCCGGAGTAGAATTATCCTTGGAAACATTTGATGAAATCAGTGCTAAAGTGCCGAATATTACGAAGCTAAGTCCGGCCGGACAGCATTATCTGGTGGATTTGCATGAGGCGGGGGGTATTTCCGCGGTACTGCGGCAGTTGGATCAGGCGGATCTATTAGCCGGAGAGCAGCTGACGGTTACCGGACAGACTTTAGCGGAAAATATTGCGGAGGCAGAGGTGTTTGATGCGACGGTAATTCATCCGTTAGACAAGCCCTATTTACAGGAAGGCGGTATTGCGATTCTGCGCGGTAATATTGCGCCTGACGGGGCTGTGGTAAAACAGTCGGCGGTGGTGCCGGAAATGCTGGTGCATGAAGGGCCTGCCCGGGTATTTGAATCGGAGGAAGAGGCTTTTGAGGCCATTATGGGCGGAAAAATCCGAAAAGGTGACGTGATCGTGATTCGTTACGAAGGGCCGAAGGGGGGACCGGGCATGAGGGAAATGCTTAGTCCTACGGCGGCTTTGGGAGGAATGGGGCTAGACAAGGAGGTAGCTTTAATTACGGACGGTCGCTTTTCCGGTGGTACCAGGGGAGCGGCAATTGGGCATCTTTCTCCTGAAGCGGCAGAAAAAGGGCCTATTGCCATTGTGCGTGAAGGGGATCTTATTCAGATTGATATGCCGAAGCGGAAGTTGAATGTAAAGTTAAGTGCTGAGGAAATAGAAAAACGCTTGGCCGCATGGGAGAAACCCGCAGTTAAGGTCGAGGGGAAATCATATTTGGCTCGTTATGCTTGTTTAGTTACTTCAGCTAGCACGGGTGCAGTAGTAAAGCCCAGGTAAGCGTAGAGTGATAAAGAGAAGTGAAGTGAGCAAGTTTATAATGTCAAAGGCGTGAAGCACAGATGGAGATTAAGACAAAACTGCTTAAGCCGATTACGGAAGCCAAGTATCTTACAACCGAAAATTGTGGCAGGTACAGGCCTATTTTACGTTTCTTTTTTGAGCAGTATGAAAAAATTAAATACTGGATGTACAAGGAAGAGATTTTTGCAGAGTTGAAAAAACATCCTTCTTTTGCCGCATATACTTTGGAGCAGTGCCAGCAGGATTTAGAGGTGCTGGTTGAATGGGGAAACTTGTTGCCGGTTCAGGATACGTCGCGGGCGGCAACAGTGGAACAATTTAAGAATAAACAGTTCCGTTATCAGCTTTCAGAGTAATCAGAATTACCAAGATTATATCCGTAGTTTTCATAGCTTGAAAGCGGAAGAACGGATGAAAACCCAAGAATTTATTATTTATAAGGATGCGCTGATTAGCTATTTAAGGGAGTTTGTTAAAGGGCTGCAGAAAAACGCTCACCTGATCGAGGAGGCTTTGCGTAAAATCCCGGATGAAACAATTGAGGTGTTGCTACAAAAGGTATTGGAGCAGGAAAAAGCGATTCCACGGCTGGATATGGAGGTAGCGGAGCAGGAAATCGCAGTGAATATCCAGGGACGTTGGCAGAATTTCCGGGATTGGTTTTTAGGTGGCGCCAATCAGGAAAGTGAAGTGGCGCGGATTTTAGAAATTACGAATGAAATTATTCGCAAAATTACGCGTTATGCGGCGCAGATTGCTGAAAGCCGTCACAGTGCCGCTAATCGGAAGTAACAGAATTTGTGCAGGCGGTCTGTCCCGGTGAGGAAAAGATTGACTGGACCTTGTTCAGGCAGCGCAAATCTATGGTAAAGGCGCTGAAGCTGGCTGAGGAATTGGGGATTTTACAGGCAATGTGTTGAATTATGCCTCCTTAGCTGGAGAAGCTGCTTAGGGAAATGGGGATGCTGGCGGAAGGCTTATTTTTGTACGAACATGGTTATTTTGCGCAGGAATTACGGGATGATCTGACGCAAGAATATAATTTTGGGCTGTACCGCAACTGGCAATTGAGGAAAACGAAAAGCTGCTGCGGGAAAGTGACCGGGAATTATTTGAGGATATTTTAGCGAACACGATTGGGAAAAAAATTCGGGCGAAGATTTATCATAGTGAGCAATGGGTGAAGAAAATGAATAGGTTGATGGAAGCAATGAATACTTCCAGTGGACTCTCCTTTAATTTAGTGTGGAAGAATAAAGCAGCGGAAACGGAAGAACAGATCGACACTAGAGAACTGGTCGATATTTTGAAGGCCGATGCCCAATTACTTAGTGAAGAACAGATGGACAGGCTTTCTGCTCATTTTCGTTCTAAAATAGCACAGGCTCGCAAGCAGATGGATGAAACGGGGATTACGCAGTCTTTTCATGCCATCATGAAGGAAATTCTTGATTATCGCCAATGGTTTGAATTTCAACTGTTTTACCGGAAAACCGGAGAGTTAAAAAAAGAACTTACCAACAATGCTTTTGATAAGTTCAGTGGGGGAGAAAAGGCGATGGCGATGTACGTTCCGCTTTTTTCCTCGGTCTATGCCCGGTATGAAGGCGCCCGTAAAGACAGCCCCCGGCTGATTTCCCTGGACGAAGCTTTTGCGGGTGTTGACGAGAATAATATCCGTGATATGTTTCGGCTGATAGAGGAGCTACAGCTTAGTTTTATCATTAATTCGCAGATTCTCTGGGGAGATTATGATACGCTCCCTGCCTTGTCTATCTGTGAGCTGGTTCGTCCTAATAATGCGGACTTTGTAACGGTAATCAGGTATAAATGGAATGGAAAAACGAGGGAACTGCTGGCGACGGAAAGAGAAGGAAAAGTGGAAGCAGAACAAGAATAAAGAATTGAGGGAAAAGACAGAGAAAGAGTTAGAGTTAGAGTAGGAGATAGTAATAAAGTAAGAAAGCAAGAGATAAGAGAGATGGGGAGAGAGCGAGAGAAAGAGGTGTGCGGAAATGAATCCGGAAGATAAACAGGAATTATTGGCGGAATGCCTGGCGTATTTTCAAAGGGAGAAAGGATATCAACGAATTTTGGAAAGGATCCGAGTCAAGTATGAATCCCTTGGGCATCTAGGAGGCACAATTGTTTTACGGGATATTACGGCTGAAGAAAAGGAAGCTTTGTCGGGTTTCTTAAAAAAGGATTTAGCGAGGCACAAAAACGTTTCTGTAAAAATAGCTCAGTTTGAGAAGTGCTTGGAGGAGACGCGATTTTCCGGCGTGCAGTTAAAGGATCTGCTGGAAGGTTATTTTCACAAAAAGCTTCATTCCAATAAAGAGACACGCCAAAGATATAAGGTAGAGCGTAGCAGCTTTTTTGAGGAATTAGCGGAGAAATATTATGGTACGCCCGGAGGGGAATGGTTAATTGCGGCAGGACAAAAGAAGAGTTATGTTTATAAAACACTCATTCAGCGCTATGATACGCAGAAGGAAGAGCTGCGGCGGGATTTGGAAATTGTTTGTCGAGCTGTTAATCAACTTCCTCAATCGGGGGAAGAGAAGGTGCACCTCCCGGTTTATGCCTCTTTATTAACGAAAAATCCCCATGCGTTAGATGGGGAAACGGGTTGTGGAAAGCTGCTTCTTGTTGCTCTTGCTGATTATTTGCAGTGTGAAAACCCCCGCAATGCTGAGGAAAGAGCAGAGCTTTACTATAAGGCTGGTCTCTTGATTGATGAGGTTTCCAATTATGTGATCTGCTGTGGGTTACAGGCTTTTACAGCAGAAGGGGAGCATCTGGGCTGGACCGGTTTTTATCAAGCGGGAGAGCCGCTGCTGGTTACGTTGTCTAATTTGGGACACATCAAAAGGGTGGTCAGTCCGCCGAGCCAGGTTTTTGTTTTGGAGAATCCGGCGGTATTTACCGCAATCTTGGATTCCGTTCGGGAGCATAGCCAAGGGCAAAGACAGCGTTGTATTCCGCCTTTAGTTTGTACATATGGACAACTAAAAATAGCGGCACTGGCTCTTTTGGATCTGTTGGCTAAGGAAGGGACACTCATTTATTATGCAGGTGACTTTGATCCGGAGGGAATTTTGATTGCTGATCGGCTTTGTGCCAGGTATGGTGAAAAGCTTCGTTTGTGGCGGTATACGGCGGAGGATTATGCTAAAGCCATTTCCTGTAAATTTTTAAGCAGCCGCCGGCTTAAAATGCTGGATTCCTTGCAGAACAAGGAGCTTGTGGCGCTGGGAGAGCAAATACGACAGAGAAGGTTAGCCGGTTATCAGGAACTTTTGCTGGAGGAGTTAAGGGAAGATGTGCTGTTGCCGGGGAAATTTTAAGCTGATAAAATATAGGACGGTTATTTCACCAAAGGGACTTAGCCGAAAGTCCATGATTTTAGTCACTGGGATGAAGGCTTAATTAATACAGGGTAAGACTTTTAATAAAAAACACGATGCTATGTCAAGTTAACGTAAGGTTGCATGGTTGGAAAATTGCTGCTTGACAAGATGGGAGTCAGGGGAATATCATATCCCAAGCTTGACACTTAGACAAAATAAAAATCCTGTAGAGTCTTGGTATATATGACTTTGCAGGATTTTTTGTTAATGTAAAAAGTGCGTACTTTTTTTATTTCTTCGTTTCTTTAAAAATTTTTTTC
>DHPU01000069.1 GCA_002407935.1 Peptococcaceae bacterium UBA5356 | reverse complement strand
TTAATTTTATGCAACACTAGTGATCCAATGTAGCAGATTGGCCTAATGACCTTATATTAAAGGGGCAATATAATTCGGGATTTATTGTATTGCCCCTCTTTAACTTTAGCATTATTATGGCGGCGGTTATGGCTGAGAAGTTGACTGTTCATAAAGGAGGTTATTAGGAAAAGGATATACCCAATGTAAACGACATGCCAGATTAATGAATTACGGGATGGTGGCGGATATAATTGATGGAAGAAAGGGCTACTGGCATACCGCCAATAGCCCTTTCTTATTAAATGGCTTGTTACTCTAGTTTTGTTTCATTCATCTTATTTTGTTGTTCTTCTTGCTGAATTCCCTGTTGAATCGCATTATCAAAAACTTTATATTGAGGCTCTTGTTGCTCAATATAATTACATCTGGCTTTAACGCCTTGGCAAATTGAGTCAAGCTGCTGGGAGTATTCGGCGAACATTTTTTTGGCTGTTTTATCCTCTGCTTCTAAGGAAAAAGTTTTAAGATTAGCCATGGCTGATTCTAAAGAGGCTAATGTTTGATGCATTTGCGTACCTACTGTCATTTTGTAACCTCCTTGTACATTTAGAATTGTATCTATCTTAGTGTGTGTAAAATTACAAAGTTTAATTAGACAGTTTTTTACATTTTATGTAGTCCAATAAAGATTAGGGTAGCTCCGCAAACGACCGTTAACATTTTTCCTAAAGAAACATTTTCGGCGATACCTATTAATCCTAATGAAGTCACTATAATCATGATTGTTGGTCCGATTAAGGCAAGTATGGCATTGATTTTCAAAGCTGTTTCAACATTATTAAAATAAATCATCAGTGATCCGGCAGAAAGCTCGAGAAGGCCGGAGAATAATCTTAAGAGCCCCATTGTCAAAGCGATTGACCAGATTTTGGGCACAGTTTTCACCCCCTTGAAAAAATCTATGCTAAGGTGAAGGTTTTAAGACTGCTAATTCATGCATAGATTTTAGTAAACTTAAGCTGGGGAGGGACACAAAAGATGTGGGGAGAAACGGTGCTAATTGGGTTAATAATGGTAGGAATCATCGGAAAAGCCCCATTAATAGCTACGTCGGCCTGTGTATTAATGGTTATTAAGCTGTGTCATCTTACCCACTATTTTCCGTTAATCGAACGGCGAGGGCTGGAGGTTGGGTTATTACTGTTAATGTTGTCTGTTTTAACACCCATTGTGAAAGAAAAAATTTCTTTAAGTGAGTTAAAAGACAGCCTTTTTTCCTGGCCAGGTTTTTTAGCGTTTTTAGGGGGTATTTTAGCAACTTATATGAATAGTGATGGCTTACGGATGTTAAAAAATCAACCGGAGTTACTCCTTGGTCTTGTCATAGGCTCAATTGTAGGCATTGCTTTTTTGGGCGGAGCTCCGGTGGGACCCTTAATGGCAGCTGGGTTAGCTGCTTTTTTTTTAAAAATAATAAATTTTTTTCGGTAGGGGCAAACTAAGTGATGTTCTAATTATTTCAGCAGAGAGCTGCTAATTATTAAGCAGGGGAGCGGATCTTTTTTTGCCTAAAACAAATTTGCCAAAAACCAACAAAAGTTCTTTTACGAGTTTAGTCTTATGTGGAGTCCCTTTTATTATGGTGCTCGGTAATTCGATGCTTATTCCCGTTTTGCCTAAAATGAAACAGGCCTTAGAGATTTCTCAATTTCAGGTCAGCTTAGTAATCACGTTGTTTTCGCTCTCGGCTGGGCTGGTTATTCCTTTTTCCGGGTATTTATCTGACCGGCTAAAAAGAAAGCCGATTATTATCGTGTCTCTTTTGATTTATGCCTTGGGAGGGTTAATGGCCGGTTTTGCAGCGGCCTTTTCGCATAAAGCTGCGTATCTTTTAATTATGATAGGGAGAGTAATCCAGGGGGTGGGAGCAGCCGGAACCGCACCTTTGGCGATGGCTTTAGTGGGAGATGTTTATGGCAAAAGAGAAAGAAGTAAAGTATTAGGGATGCTGGAAGCCTCCAATGGGATGGGAAAGGTAGCCAGTCCCCTTTTAGGCTCTTTAGTGGGGCTGATAGCTTGGTGGGCTGTTTTCTTTCTTTTCCCGATTCTCTGTCTTCCTATTGCCTTAGGTCTTTGGTTAGTGGTCAAGGAACCGAATCAAAAACGAGAGGCTAAGCCTTTTGCTCAGTATAAGGCAGCGTTAAAAAAAATATTTCAGGAAAAAGGAGCTTTGCTGTTAGCTTCTTTTTTAGCCGGAGGTACTGTTTTATTTACCTTATTTGGTTTACTTTTTTATCTTTCCGATTACCTAGAGGTTAAGTATGGTATGGAAGGAGTTTTAAAGGGATTAATCATTGCGATACCGGTTTTAGCAATGGCTTCCACCTCGTATTTAGTAGGAATTTTTACTGCGGACAAGCAGGACTTATATAAAATATTAATTGTCGGGGGGTTAGGGCTGTTAGCTTTATCTGCCGCTTTTTTGTCTTTTTTTTATCAAAATATTTATTTGTTAGTTGGTTTATTAATACCGGCAGGAATAGGTACCGGAATGGTTTTAACCAGTTTAAATACTTTAATCACCAGCTCTTGTGGCACAGAGGAACGGGGGATGATTACTTCTTTATATGGCAGTGTGCGTTTTTTCGGGGTGGCCGGTGGACCTCCTTTATTTGGGATAATGATGGAAAGAACTCTTTTCTGGACTTTTATGCTTCCGGCCTTATGGGTAGTAGGGGTAGGAGCTGTAAATCTTATTTATTTGCAGAAAAAACTTATACTAAGTCGAAAATCAGATTAAAAACTTGTGGCAATTAGTGTATAATCGAAGAGAAAGCACTAAATATAGAGAGAATTGAGGTTGCTCGGAAGATTATGAAGCCAGAAAACAAGACATTAAAAAACAATAAGAATAATAAGAATAATAATTTAAAGTTATATACGCTCAGTGTTCCTCCTTCTCCACAAAACCCGTATCTTCATCCGATCAGACATGGCGAAATTATTCGCGGCTTTAAGGAAACAGAAAACACTTGTTTTACGATGAATTGGATGGGAGAGGTAGATTTTTATATTTTACTGTGTGCGGGAGATACTTTTGATGATTATTCTGACGTTTACGAACAGTTCGAGTTAAATATTGAGCAAGAGGGATATCTGGAAATAGGTTTATACTACGATGCAGAGATTAACTATTCCTTCAAATTTTGTTTAAACAATCCCATGGAGGAACATATTTTAACTTGGCTGATTCAGGAAAAGAGAGTGAACGTTTATTATATAAGCCGGGTGGCGGAAGAGTTTATCTGTTCAGGATTAAAAATAGCCGAACTTCCGATTGCCCTTGTTTATGATTTGGAACGATTTTTTACAGGAAAAAGGGCGTTATTTTTGCCAACCTTTGCCGAAAACGCTTTTAATGATAGTAAGCTTACGAAACAGTGTCTTCTTCAGAAAGCGTGGGGCTTTTATTTGGATTATACAGCTTTGCTTGAAAAGATAGATGATGTTGATGATACTGAAGAAATAGTATCCAGACATCTTTTAGATATTATGGCTCATTTACAGCAGCTTAAGTTAAGGCAGAATAAACAAGATTTTTTAACAATGTGGGTTGGCAGGAAAATTGGAGTTACCGTTGAGTATGAACCGGTTGAGTATTATAGTATTTATCTATCCGGCGAGATCGTAACTAATCATCCTCATAATCCGGTGAAAACAATTGTCGAGGAAGTCTTAGGGGAGTTACCGGAATTAAAGCAGGTTTTGTGGGTTTCTCCTTTGGCGGAGGAGGCTATTCCGTTGGTAGCGATCTGTGAGAAGTTTGTACATCGTTTTAATTTAACAAACAATTTCTATTATCTTAGTGATCAGCTTTTTAAGGAGCATTACCTTCCTCATCGCGATTATGTCAGTTATTATAATAGAATAGTCAATTATCGCCGGCTAACGACACAAGGGGCTAAAGTTTATTCTTTGGTGAAAAAGAGAAAAGAAAAAGGGACGGTTTCGGAAAAGGATTTTACCGTCGGAGATGTCATGAATTTGGTTAGATGGGGTAATAAAGAGGATTTAACAATGATCTTTGCCAATATAAAACTTTTGCAGGGGCAGAAGCTGGATGAAGCAATTTATATTCTCAGTCAAAGGTATAAAGCACTTCTGGAACCGCATCTTTTTTCTTTATTAAAGGCGGACTCCTCAGAATTACAGGGCGCAGCCATGCTTGGCTTAGGTTTAATTGAAAGTCCGAAAGGAATTCCTTTTTTGATCGGCAGACTTCAGCAGGGTTCGAAAGAAGCAAAGCAAGCGTTTGATGCCTTACTAATCATTGGTGAGCCGGTAATTCCGTATTTAATTCCTTTATTAAAAAATCAAAAAGCCAATATACGCTTACGGGCAGTAAAGATTTTAGGGGCAATCGGCAGTGAGCAAGCTTTGGACAATTTGAACAAAATGGGTATTGACCGGAGTATCAGAGTAGAAAAAGCCAGAAAGAGTTTTCTCGAAAAATGACTATTTATAGTTGACCATTATCATTAGGAAGGTTATAGTAAAAATATAAAATTAATATATATTATGAAAATTCCTAAGGGATACAGTCGTTTTAGGGGGGCTTAAAGCTGAAAAAGACACTTAACCTTACATACTACGTAAGAGTTATCGCTTTACCGGCCATTATACTTTTAGTAATTTTAAGTATATATTTAGGCTTAAACTTAATAGATAAACAAAAAGAACAAGAATTAATACAAAATTATGCTGTATTTTGTCAGGGTAAGGAAATCGAAGGATACCTCCAAAACAGGGTGCAGGCGATCCAAGTTTTGGGAGAGCAAGTAAATGAAGTCTACTTTTCTTCTTCCCAGGAGAATTTAAAGAAAAAAAATTTAAAGAATTTACTTGATAAAACAGCAAATTCAGCTTCAGCTAATAACTTTGAGGATATTTTTTTAAATTGTGATCTATATCAGCTTAGTTCCAATTATGAAGAGGAAGAGGTTTCCCCTGATTATATCTTGGCAAGGGAAGCGTTACTTTGGAATAATTTTTCTCATCAGGTTTTTACTGAAAACAGATTCCCTGTAGTTAGTTCTTTAGCTTTACAGACTAATGGAGAAGAAACGGTCATTATTGCTGTACCGTTACGAACAGAAGCAGGTAATTATTACGGCTATATTTTGGCTACCTTAAATATGGAGCAATTTTTTGCAATGTTGGAGAAAAACCGACACTTTTCCTCAGGATATACGATTTTACTGGATAATAAGCATCAAATTATTTATCACCCGGATAAAGGTACGAAATCATCCTCGGAAGAAATTTTACCTGTTTTTAAGATTTTAAAAAACGTTTCGGAAGGTTCGCTGAATTATTATTCGCCGATTTATGACCGTGAGGAAACGGCTCATTTTGCCACCATTGCTGATTTGGGTTGGGTAATCTGGGTAGCTGCTCCTCGCTTTGAAGTTCTTTTGCCTTTTTATCGGGATATTGTGTTATCGCTTTGTACCCTTTTGGTAGGGGTCTTTCTGATTTTATTTATCAGGGACGTATTGCTGAATAATATAGCTCTTCCGTTGTCTCAGCTTAATAATGCCAGTGAGGAGTTTTCCGCCGGGAATTTTTCTTATCGGGTAAAATTAAATAGTAAAAATATTCCTTGTGAAATAAGTGAGCTGAGTGCTAAATTTAATACCATGGCGGAAAACTTAGAGACGAGCAATGTTCTTTTGAAAGAGTATGGCAGTAATTTGGAAAAGCGGGTAATTGAGCGAACCAAAGAACTTGTCATGAAAAACAAGGAAACAGCGGCTCTTTATGTGGTAGCTTCTTCTGTTAGCAATACGTATAAACTTACCGATGTTTTAAATCAGGTTTTTAATGAAATAATGAAATTATTTGAAGTAGAATTCACCATTGTTCATCTTCACAATGATAATAAGTATATACATAATGATGATAATAAGCAGGTACATTCTATTTGGAGGGTTAATTATCCGCAAACAGAAAAGTTAATTTATACGGAAGCGGTTGCTCGCTATAATCGGATGGCGATGGATCAAAGGCAAATCATCTCCATTACTGATTTGCAAAAGGCCGAGGATGAAGTTCCTTTAGCTTTGCGCTGGAGCGATATTTGTTCTCTTGTTAGTATCCCTATTTGCTATCAAAATACTGTTTTAGGAGCGGTAACAATTACCAGTTGTGCCCAGAATCGCTTCGAGAAACCGGAAATATCGATACTCCAAGCTGTTTGTAATCAGCTGGGAGTAGTGATTACGAATATGGGGCTTTTCAATATTATTAATGAAGAACATCATACGCTGTTGGCAATTATCAATAGTATGAATGAAGGACTTCTGCTTTTGGATTCCCAAGGGAAAATATTATATGTCAATCCTTTGTTCTTTAAGATGTTTTATTTAGATATAACCGATTGGCAGAACGAATTATCTTTAGTTGAATTAAGAGAAAAAGTAAATCCTGAAATTAATATTAATTTTCCTTATGAAGACATTAAAGAGTGTTTTCTGGCGCAAAAAGTCTTTGAATATGGAGAGGGCTCCGTTATTTATAAAGATAAAACAAAATATTATCTAATTCAAGGGTTCCCGGTGATGACGGGGGAAACTTTTATTGGGTATGGTTGTGTTGTACGGGATATTACCCGGGAAAAAGAAGTAGATAATTTAAAGAGTTCCATTCTTTCTACCGTTTCACATGAGTTACGTTCACCGCTTACGACGATTTATGGCAGTGCCGAATCTCTTTTAAGAAAGGATGTAGTCTGGGCTAAGGAAGAACAGCAGGAGTTTATTGAAGCGATTGTAGAAGAGAGTATCCGCCTTAGAGAATTGATTGATAATATCATGGATATGTCCAAAATAGAAGCCGGGGCCTTAAAAATAGATCTAAACGTTACCGATCTCGGGAAAATGATTGAGCGGATTAGGGAGCGTTATGTTAATAGAAGACTGGAACAACAGATTATCTTGGATATTTCTAATGAGATCCCTTGTGTAATAATTGATGAACGTAGAATAGAGCAAGTTTTTAATAACTTATTAGAAAATGCCATTAAATACTCTCCTGTTAATCAAGATATTCGGATTGAGGTGCGGTATTTGTCAGATAAGCACATGGTGAGGGTGGGGGTAATAGATGAGGGAATGGGGATAGAGCCCCAGTATCAAGAGAGCATTTTTGAAAGATTTTATCGTGTTGATAATGTTAGATCAAAGCAAATCAAGGGGAGTGGAGTTGGGCTTTCGATCACCAAAGGCATTATTGAAAAACATGGGGGAACAATCTGGGTAGAAAGTGAATTAGGTCAGGGCAGTAAATTCTATTTCACGTTACCCTGTGAAAAAGTAGAGGAGGAGAGAAAATGAAAAAACCAGTAGCGTTAGTGGTGGATGACGAATCGAACATTTTGAGGTTTGTAAGGGCAAATTTAAGGGCAAGTGGCTATGATATTGCCTCAGCGATGACGGGAACGGAGGCTTTAGCTCAATTTGAAGCGGCACATCCGGATGTTATTATTCTAGACATTATGTTGCCTGAAATGGATGGACTGGAGGTTTGTCGGCGTATTCGTCAGGTCTCGGATGTGCCGATTATTATGATTACCGCTAAAGGAGATATGCAGGATGCGGTAGAAGGCTTGAATGCCGGGGCAGACGATTATGTTCCCAAACCTTTTGCGGTAGAAGAGCTATTGGCGCGGGTTAATGCCGTGATGCGCAGAACTAATAACAATTTGATGCAAACATCCACCGATAAGATTAAACTAGGAGGTCTGGTAGTTGATCTGGGACAGCGGCAAGTAAGCATTAACGGACAGTCGGCTCATTTAACTCCGACCGAATTTAAACTTTTAACCTATTTAGCGAATAATGCGGATAAAGTTCTTCCTCATGAGGAGCTTTTAGAAGCAATTTGGGGAAGTGAATATCGGGATTGTACGCATTATTTGCGGGTTAGTATCGGTCGTTTAAGACAGAAAATTGAGGCTGACCCCGGCAATCCGGAATATATTGTAACGTGCAGTGGGGTGGGTTATATGATCAGAAATGTAAAAATAAGCTAGCAAGGAAAGCTCATTTTACAAATTCAAGGATAAATATCTATGATATAATAATTATTACTAAAAGAAGAATTTGCTTTTAAAAGGTGAAATGTTGATGAAAAAAGAAGAGCGGATAAAACCAATTGTAATGCGTTTTGTGGTAGAGCAGGGAAATTTTCAGCTCGCCGGTGAAGCCAGTTCCAGGATTAAAAGCAGATTACTTCAGTTAGGGTTTTCAGGGAGTTTAATTAGGCGCATTGCTATTGCTACTTATGAGGCGGAAATGAATTTGGTTATTCATTCTTATGGAGGGACGATCGAAGCACAAATTATTCCGGAAATAGTGACGATTCTAGCAAGTGATACAGGGCCCGGGATCCCTGATTTAGAGAAGGCGATGCAGGAAGGTTTTTCGACAGCTCCTGAAGAAATCAGGGAAATGGGCTTTGGGGCCGGAATGGGCTTGCCTAATATGCGTAATTGTTCCACTGAATTTGAGATTGTTTCAGAAATAGGGAAAGGAACAAATATCACGATGGTGATTAGCTGATGAAGGAGTGAAGTTTGGTGAACTCATATTTTCACTCAGTAACGCTAGATAAAGAATTATGCAGAGGTTGTACCAATTGTATTAAGAGATGTCCCACAGAGGCTATTCGTGTGCGTGAGGGCAAAGCTAAAATAATTGATGTAAGGTGTATTGATTGTGGGGAATGTATCAGGATTTGTCCCCATCATGCTAAGTTAGCGCTTACCGATACTTTGGAAAGTATTAAAAAATTTAAATATCCGGTGGCACTTCCGGCTCCTAGTTTGTATG
Source organism: Peptococcaceae bacterium UBA5356 (assembly GCA_002407935.1). GTDB lineage: Bacteria > Bacillota > Peptococcia > DRI-13 > DTU073 > UBA5356. The sequence continues at coordinate 37,948 of DHPU01000069.1, read as the reverse complement.
GCCAATTTGGGTCAGAGGTGACAATTAACCAGATTATTACCGGATTATTAGAATTAGGGTTTTACAAGGTTGAGGAAGTGGCTTATGGGGCGGAATTGGTTTCACGGGCGGTAGAAGATTTTTTGCAACACAATTATTTTCCTAAGCCGGCTATTTCGGCGGCTTGTCCGGCCGTGTTAAGATTGATCCAGGTGAAGTTTCCGGAATTAATTAATCATATTATACCGATTAAGGCACCGATGGAAACAGCGGCAGCTTTAGCCCGGGAAGAGATGCAAAAGGAAGGGTATCCTTCTAAAGAGGTGGGAATCTTCTTTATTTCACCATGTGCGGCAAAGGTAACGGCAGTTAAAAATCCCTTAGGGACGAGCACTTCTGCGGTGGATGGTGTAATTGGCATTTCAGAGTTGTTTGGACCGCTAAGTAAAATAATTAAAAAAAGGCAAGAGGTTCCGAACTTACGAAAATCGACTGCGGCAGGAGTGAGTTGGGCAGTAACCGGCGGTGAAAGCCGTTTGCTGCGGGATATTCGGTATTTAGCAGTAGATGGGATCGTTGATGTAAGCAGGGTTTTTGAAGAAGTGGTGATGGGCAGATTGATAGGAGTGGAGTTTATTGAAGGATTAGCGTGTGTAGGCGGCTGTGTTGGTGGCCCGCTTACGGTGGAAAATCCTTTTATGGCTAAAGCCTTAATTAATAGTTATGCCAAAGCTAAACAGGTAAAATTACCGGAACTTCCGCCTCATCCTGATTGGCAAGACTTATTGTGGGAGAACAAGATCAAGCCTTTAGATGTTTTACGGCTTGATGATGATATGAAGGTAGCGATGCAGAAGATGGAGGCGATGGAGTCCTTACAACAAGCTTTACCGGGACTTGATTGCGGCTCCTGTGGTGCTCCTACCTGCCGTGCTTTGGCGGAGGATATTGTTCAGAAGCAGGCAGATGAGGTAGACTGTGTTTTTAAACTGAGGGAAAAGGTAACAGAATTAGCAGAAATGATGGTAGAATTATCTAGCAAAATGCCACCTTCTATGGGAGAAAAGGATAAACAAAAAAGATGACGAAAATTCTGTTGGTAGATGATGAAAAATTATTTGTCAAGGGGCTTTCCGCCATATTAGAACATGAGGGCTTTCAGGTTACCAAGGCTTTTGACGGAGAAAAGGCTTGGGAATTAATCCAGAAAGTCTCTTTTGCTTTAATTTTGCTTGATTTAATGTTACCCAAAATAGATGGATTAACCCTTTGCCGGGAGATCAGGAAAAAGAGTGATGTCCCGATTATTATGCTGACCGCCAAAGGCGAAGATATTGACAAGATTATCGGGCTGGAGCTGGGAGCAGATGATTATTTGGCTAAGCCCTTTAATTCGCGTGAACTTTTAGCGAGGATTAGGGCAGTACTGCGGAGAAGCTCCTTAAAGAGGGCGGAAAGTTCTTTCCTTGCGGAGGGGGAAAGAGAGATAATTATTGATCGGGAAAAATGGTTAGTCCTGGTGGAAGAAAAAGAGGTAGAGCTGACAGGGAAGGAGTTTGACTTATTGGAGCTTTTATGGAAAAATCCGGGGCGGGTTTTTACGCGGGAAAAACTTTTAGAATTAGTGTGGGGTTATAATTTTTGGGGAGATGAAAGAACCGTTGATGTGCATATTCGTCGTCTTAGGGAAAAAATCGAGCCAAACCCCGGAACACCACGTTTTGTTTTAACGAAGTGGGGAGTCGGATATTATTTTAGGGAGAAGAAAAACGGATGATGAGGAGTCTACGGGGAAAATTAGTTTTATCTCTTGCTTTAACGGTAGTATTAACGGCGGTTAGTCTAATTGCCTTGTCTCTCTATATTTATCAAGAGAATTCTTTGCATGAGCGGGCGATCCGTTTGTTAGCTTGGGGACAGGTTGTTGGCGATTTGGGTCGAGAGGCGCGGAGTGAATTAGTTGAGTTTAGTGAGCGTTCAGATGCCCGTATTTTGCTGTTAGACCGGGAAGGAAGGGTAAATACGGATTCATCCGGAGGCGGGTTTACAGGGCAACTATTTCAACACCGTGAAGTAAAGACGACATTGACGACAGGAAAAACGGCACAGGGAGTATCTAAGCTGCCGGAGGATGGCTGGGTGATGTATGTAACTGTGCCTGTTATGACCGGGAAAGAGGTAACGGGGCTGGTTTTTTTGTCGCATGACATTTAATGATATCTATGAAGAATTACGTCGTTTTGCTTGGCGGCTGTCTGGTGTAACTTTATTTGTCTTGGTGCTTGTAATTATTTTAGGCTATTTTTTGGCGGGCAAAGCTACGGCATCCCTTCAGGAAATGACTAAAGCTATTCGGTTAATGGGGAAAGGCTATCTTAGACAACGCTTACGGATACGGGGAACGGATGAGGTGGCTCGTTTGGCGGAAGCTTTTAATGAGATGAGTAAGGAATTAGAGAAGGGTGACGAAGAGTTACGGGCTTTTGTGGCTAATGCCTCCCATGAATTACGTTCACCGGTTAGTGCGATGAAAACTTTGGTCGAAGCGACAATGGTACAAATAAAGGGGGGCAAGGAGCGGGAATATTTGGAGGATATCGATAAAGAAACGGATCGTCTTACTAAGTTGCTGCAAGATCTTTTGGTGCTGGCACGGCTGGAAGACCGGACTTTTACGTGGGAACCTGCTCGGGTAAATCTTTCCTTATTTGTGAAGTTGGTTGTGGAGAGTTTTCGGACGACGGCTAAAAAAAGAAAGATTCGGCTTCAGGAAGAAATTACGCCGGATTTGTTTGTGTGGGGACAGGCAGTGCTGTTGGAACGCTTGGTCTATAATCTGTTGGATAATGCTTTAAAGTATACGAATGCCACAGGAAGGGTAAAGGTGTCACTATCGCAAGAAGGGGAGGAGTTTCTTTTAAAAATAGCTGATACGGGAATAGGGATTCCGGTTCCGGCTCAGGAATTAGTCTGGCAGAGATTTTTTCGTCTAGATAAGGCTCGTTCCAGGGAATTAGGTGGGTCAGGCCTAGGGCTATCCCTAGTACGGCAAATTGCCGAATTGCATCGCGCTAGACTTGAACTAGCGAGTGAAGAAGGACAAGGTACGAGTATCACAGTTACTTTTCATAAAGTTTAATTCTTTCGTCATAATTTCGTAATATTTCTAGCGTACCTTAGAATTAGTAACCGAAGGGAGAGATGCTCGATGCAAAAAAGAGGAAGTGTAATAAGAAATTTACTTAATCTACTTGTCATCTTTGCGCTGGTAATAATGGCGGGAGGATGCGGAACGAGAAATGAGGAGATAGGGGGAGAAAATCAGCCGCCGGTAAGTCCTCATCCGCCAACAGAAAAGCAGCAGGTGGTTCTTTATTTTTCGGATGACGAGGCAATGTATTTGGTACCGGAGTTGCGTGAAGTACAGTACGCCAAAGATAATTTACCGCAGATCATTGTCGAGGAATTAGTCAAAGGACCACAAACGGCCGAGTTACGTCCGGTATTACCGGAGACAACTAAAGTATTATCTTTGGAAGTTTGGGGCGGGACGGCCTATGTCAATCTATCCAAAGAGTTTGAACGGGACTATCCGGGAGGAACTTGCGGCGAAGGGATGGCCTTAGGCTCGATGGTGCAGTCTTTGACCGAACTGGAAAATGTCCGTAAAGTACAATTTTTGATTGAAGGCAAAAAGGTGGAAGTGCTGGATAAAGGGCATGCCGATTTAAGTCAGCCCTTTTACAGAGATCTTAGATTAGGCAATGTGGAGTTGAATAGCAATGAGTTAGAAAAGGAACAACAAGAAGCCGATCAGGGGAAACGTGCTTGGCGGTTGGATCCTTTGGCAACAGCCCGTAAAGAAGGGCCTTTACACCGGTTATATGTGAATGGTGAGTATAACTTAATCTCACAGAAAACAGGGGAATATTCGGGAACCGGGGAAGCTACAGTATTTCATACCTTTGGGGGTGCCACCTATGAGGTAGAATTAATCCAGCCGGTGAAAACAGGAGCCGGAGGGATTTGGGTTATTAATAGTATTCTTCCGGTAGGGACAAAGGATGAAGCGATTACTAGTTTTCTGGAGAATCAATATTGGCAGCCTATTCTTGGGGGGAAGACTTGCAGTGCTTATGAAATATTAGGGGAGAAAAAGTATGAGGAAAGAACCGTAGTGTATATTTGGGTTTACTGCTCGGAATATACGGAAAAAGGACTGGAGGAAAAATCGGGTGTAATAAGCGAACCCTTAGCTTTAACCATATATAGTGCAGATGAAGGGCATCAGGCGGTAATAGATATGCGTGCACCGGAAGATGGTGCATATTATGAGTCTAGTATTAAAAGAATCTTTCCGTCGGAAGTGCAGAAAAAAATCTTAGGGAAGAGCAAGGATATTGGGGCGTTGAAAGAGCAGGCAAGGAAGAAAGCCGCCGATTTCTATCAGAAAAAAGAGCAATAAAATGGGCAGACGATAAAACGGGCAAGAAAAACGGTGAAGTGGGAATGACGCTGCGGCGAAAGGGAATGCTAAAAGAAAACCATTATTTTGGAAAGGAATTAGCATGACTTTTCGGCCGGAGCGTGTTTTTTTTGAACAAGATGCTTTGGAATACCCTTTGGGACAAGAGTTGTATCGACGTTTCCGTCGAGAGGGACTTTCTCTGACTATGATCGGAAGCCATAACCGAGTAACGGGTATTCCGGGAAAGACACCCCAAGAAGCCTATGGGGAGGCCAAAAGAACGTTAGTGATTGGGGTACGCCGAACTTTGAAATTTGAGACTTGCAAGCCTTCAGCTCATTATCAACTACCACTCTGTACAAGTTGTATCGGGAAATGTGAGTATTGTTATTTGAATACGACGCTGGGGAGGAAGCCCTACTTAAGGGTGTATGTTAATCTTGACGAGATTTTGCAGAGTGCGAAAAAATATATTGAAGAAAGAAAACCGGAAATTACGCTTTTTGAGGGAGCAGCGACTTCAGATCCTATACCTTATGAGGCCTATACCGGGGCTTTGGCGAGATCTATTTCTTTTTTTGCCCAGGAAGAGTATGGGCGTTTTCGTTTTGTGACGAAGTTTACAGAGGTTAATTCTCTTTTGGCTTTGCGGCATCAGGGTCATACGCAAATCCGCTTTAGTCTAAATACGGAAAAAATCATTGCCGAATATGAACATCAGACCCCCAGCCTTGCCGAGAGAGTAGCGGCAGCGGTAAAGTGTGCGCAGGCAGGCTATCCGTTAGGTTTTTTACTTGCTCCGGTGTTTATTTATCAGGATTGGCAGCGGGATTATGCGAATCTTTTGGAGCAACTGGCGATAGGATTGGCAGACTACTCTCGATACTCATCAGAGCCCTTAACCTTTGAGATAATTACCCATCGTTTTACCGCCAGAGCCAAAAAAAATATTCAGGAGGTTTTTCCGGCTACTACATTATCCATGGAGGAAGAGAAAAGGCAGTTTAAATATGGGCAATTTGGTTATGGAAAATATCTTTATCTGAAAGAACAAAGGGAAGAAATCAAAGCCTTATTTCAGCAGAAAATCACCGAAAAGTTTCCGACAGCACAAATAAAGTATGTTGTATAATGGCTTAATAATATTAAAAAAAGGAGAGTCCCCGAAGTAAACACTTTCGAGACTCTTCCTTTTTATTTCTCTGTCCTCTTCTTTTTAGTTCTACTTTAGCCCAAGGGCTTCCTTTTATCCCTCGACAGCTTTATTTAAATCTACCAAAAGTTGATCAATATCAATACCATGAGCCGCAGCACCTTGACCTAGGTTTTCAAAGCGGGCCGCAACACAGCCAAGACAACCCATCCCGTGTTGCATTAAGATTTCTGCAGTTTGGGGGTATTGTTGCACTATTTCGGTGATGGACATTTCTTTAGTAATTTTCATTGGGACACCTCCTTATTGGATTTTAACAACTTATTTTATTATAGTAGCCATTTACCTTGAAAACAAGTCTATCGTACCTGATCTTGTTTTTTCTTGTTCTTTTTGATTAGTCATTTAGTTATTTTTGCTAAAAAAAATAAAAGGGAGTAACGATCTCTTTGTCGAAATATGTTAAAGTGGTAAAGAGTTTACTAAGGAGAAAAAGTGAAGAGGAGAAGAATCGTGAAGATGAAAAGAAGTAAGTGGCTAATGGTAACACTCATATTATTGCTTGCCATACTATTAATTAGTTGTGTTAGCTGTACAACTCAAAAGGTAAGTAACCAAGGAAACAGGTCGGAAAATCAGCAAGAAAGTCAGTCGGGAGACAGTCAGGACAGCACACAGAATAAGCCTGACGGCCAAGAGGTTGCACAAGAAGGAGAAAAAGCCTATCCCTCGGAAAGTGAATTAGCGGCTTGGCAAGCCAATGAGGCGGGTAAGGTCATGATTTTAATGTATCATGTGATCGGAGCGGCGAAAGAAGGAGCTTGGGCTCAGACGACCGCTAATTTCCGGCGCGACCTAACTATGCTGTATGAGCAGGGCTATTCACTAATCAGTCTGCGTGATTTTATTAATAATAATATTAATGTTCCAGCGGGAAGAACACCGGTAATTTTGACTTTTGATGACGGGACGACCGGACATTTTCGTTATTTAACGGACGAGGAGGGCAATCGAAAGATTGATCCGGAATGTGCGGTGGGCATCTTATTGGATTTTGGCAGGGAACATCCGCTTTTTGGGCATACAGCCACTTTTTATGTTAATAATGATCCTCCTTTCAGTCAAAATAACCATTGGCAAGAAAAATTAAGGGAAACGGTTGCTTTAGGCTTTGATATTGGCAATCATACGATTACCCATGCTATGTTAAATAAACTATCTGCGGAAGGGGTGCAAAAGGAATTAGCCGGAATACCCAAGCTGGTAGAGGAAACGGTTTCGGATTATAAGGTTGATTCCTTAGCTCTCCCGTATGGACTTTCTCCGCGGGAATATAATCTGGCGGTACAGGGAGCGTATGAAGGATATACTTATGAACATCAGGCTGTTCTTAAGGTAGGGGCGAATCCCGCCGTAAGTCCGGTAGTAAAGGGCTTTGATCCGACCAAATTACCACGGGTATTGGCTAACACAGAAGAATTAGCTAAATGGCTGACTTATTTTCAAAAAAACCCTACGCAGCGTTATATCAGTGATGGAAATCCGCAAACGATAGCCATCCCGGCAGAAAAGGAAGAATTGTTGGATCAAAGTAAGGTCGGGGATAAAGTATTATTAATCTGGGGAAAAAATGCAGTTGAAACAAGTGGGGAACAAAAATAAAGTGGACTTATAAAAAGAAATGAAATATTTGCTGGTTTTGGTATAATAGTGAGTATCGGTTATAATTAAAGTGGTGGATGACAAAAAAGATAATGGGGGTAGATGAAAATGGCGGAGGTTAAAGGTTTGGTAGGATTAAGACCTGTTGGGGAAAGCATCAAAAACATAACCTGCCCTCCCTATGATGTGATAAAATTAGGTTCTCCATTAGAAGCATTTTTAAAACAAAATGAAGACTCACTTTATCATATTACCTTGGGAAACGAGCCGGAAAAAGCCTTAAAAAGATTACAGGAGCTAGGCCTTTTGCAAGAAGAGCAGACACCTTGTTTTTATGTTTATGAGCAAGTCTATGGGAAAGAGCTCAGAAGAGGCGTTTTTACAGCGGCAGAAGTAGTTGATTATCGAGAGGGGAAAATAATCAGACATGAAAAGACCTTTGACGAAAAGGTCAAGGGCCGTTTAGAGTTAAGGGCGAAAACGGGCTATACTTTTGAACCGGTTTTTTTATTGACCCAAGCACCGCTAAGGGCTGTTTTGGATGAAGTGGTGAGAAACTATTCGCCTGAGTATGAATTTAGCTCTGATTTTCATAAAGCTACGGAATTACACGGTATCAAAAACAGGATTTTCAGGGTGGAAGAGGAAAGCAGAGAAGGAAAATTAATTAAAGAAGTAATTGCTTGCGGACCTTTATATATAGCGGATGGACACCATCGTTACCATGCTTCATTGTTAAACAAACAGACTCACTGCTTGGCTTATGTTTGCGAAGGAGCTGATGCTCGTATCTTAGCGTATAATAGGGTAATTAACGGAGTAGTGAGGTTTGAGGATATTAAAGAACGTATTCCGCTGGTGAGAACTACGGAATTCACAACACCGGAAAAACATGTTTTTTCCCTTTATACTAAAGAAGGTACGTATTTAATGAAAGCCGGAAATATCCCGGATGATGTAGTAGGATGTTTGGATTGCAGTATTTTAGAAAAAGAATTGTATCCTCATTTAGGTTTAACGCATGAAATGATTACAGATTCGCAGCATTTTGATTATTATGCTGAAGACGAATTGGCTAAAATGAAGGAATGTGTTGATTCCGGTAAATATAATTTGGCGGTAGCTTTACATCCGGTTTCGCTTACGGAACTAACAGCTGTAGCGGATGCCGGAATAAATAATGCCAGTATTGTTATGCCGGAAAAATCAACCTTTTTTGCTCCCAAGATTTTGTCCGGAATATTTATTTACCGTCACGAAAAACGTTCTTGATAATTTAATATATTGAGATAGGTGAGGTGAGATTATGTGGAAGGGTAGAAAAATTGTACTGCGCCCCTTGGAACAACAAGATGCGGAAATGTTACAGAAGTGGTATGTAGATAAGGATTTTCGGTTAGCTTACAATGAATATGCCAGTGTGGATATTCAATCAATTAAAAAAGAGATTGATTTTCTTGGTGGTTCGATTAAGGATCCACGAGTAGAAAAAGTAATTTATCTGGTGCAAAGGAAAAGTGATTTGCGTCCGATTGGGTTAGCTGGTTTACGTCATATTGATAGAAGAAATGGGAACGCTGAACTTGTGTTGGGTATTGGGGAAAAAGATATGCGGCTGGCCGGGTATGGGGTAGACATTTTGATTGTGCTGTTGGATGTGGTCTTTTATCAGTTAGGGATGGAAAAAGCATATCTGAATGTTTATGATAATCATGACCTGGGACTACGTAGTGCGATTAGCTTTGGTTTTATTTCGGAAGGAAAGATGCGGAAACAGGTTTTTGTAGAAGGAAAGTATATTGATTTATGGACACTGGGTTTATTGAAAGAAGAATATGAGGCTTTACCGATTGTTCCGAAATGGAAAAGGAAGAAAGCAAGAGATTAGAGTGGAGTGAAAGTATTTTGGGTAATTCAGAACATATTGAAAAATTAACAGGGAAAATAATGAAGAAGCTTAATTGGGCCAAGCAATATAACTTTAAAATGGAGGAAGGGCCGGTAAAAACGGATCAGGAGCTTTTGCGGTTAGCCACAACCATTAATCAAGCCTATTATAATTTGCCGTTACAAAATATTCTTTTTCATGCTCAGAAAAGTACGTGGGGAACATGTAGCTTAAAAACTCAACAAGTTTATATTTCCACACGGTTGAAAGGGGCTCCTTTAGAGCTTTTATGGTATGTAGTAACTCATGAAATCTGTCATTTAGCGGAGAAGGCCCATGACCAGAGATTCTGGAATCTGGTGAGTAGAGCTTGTCCGAATTATCATGAATGTCGCCAAAAACTAAAGGCGTATGATTTGCAAAAAAGGAGAGAAGGCAAATGATTTACGATCAGGCGCACAAATTAGCTCAGAAGATCAAAAATAGTTCTGAGTATCAGGAGTTAAAAGAAGCGAAGAAGATGATTGACCAGAATAGTGAAAGTCAAAAAATCCTGGCCGATTTTCATGCCAAACAATTAGAAATTCAAGCAATGCAAATGATGGGGCAGGAAATATCTGTGGATAAAGTGAAAGAATATGAGAAAATGTCGGGGTTGTTGGTGTTGCATCCTACTGTTCGTGATTATCTGCAGGCTGAATTTAAATTGCTTAAAATTATGGCCGATATTCAAAAAATTCTTTCTGATGCTCTTGAGATAATCCAGCCAAAGGCTGTAGATAAAGAATAGGCAGCCTTATTACTTAATTAGGCTGCGCAAGGTAGAGGTGTTTTCGACTATTCTACGGGCAATATCGGGTCGGTTCATCGTATAAAGGTGGATCCCCTGAACGCCCCAAGATAAGAGGTCGCTAATTTGGTCGGTAGCATATGCGATGCCTGCTTCGGATAAAACCGCAGGATTATCTCCGTGTTTTTCGAGGATTCTTGTGAACTTTCGCGGTAAAGTAGCTTTACTTAGAGTCATACAGTGTTCTATTTGTTTTTTACTAAGCAGAGGCATAATTCCTGCTATGATAGGAATTTTGATATCTGCTTTTTTTATTTTATCAAGAAAAGTATATAACTGCTCATTGTCAAAGAATAATTGAGTTATGAGAAAATCCACTCCTGCATTTACTTTTGTTTTAAGGTAATTAATATCTTTGTCAATATTGCTGCATTCAATATGTCCTTCCGGGTAACAGGCGGCGCCAATACTATAATCGTTCTTCTGTTTAAGATGATAAACCAGGTCACTGGCATAATGATAATGGAGAGGAGTGGGAAATTTAAAATTAGGATCCTGAGGCAGATCTCCTCTGAGTGCCAGGATATTTTCAATCTTGTTTTTCTTTAGGATCGTCAGGATATTCTCTATTTCATCTTTAGTAGAAGAAATACAGGTCAGGTGAGCCAAGGATTCAATCCCATATTGATGTTTAATGAGAGCGGCAATTTCTACCGTTCTGTCTTTATTGCTTCCTCCGGCACCATAAGTTACACTAATAAAATCAGGGTTTAAGTCTTTTAAAGCGTCAATTGTCGTAAAAATAGTATCAATGGGACTGTCTTTTTTGGGAGGAAAGATTTCAAAGGAAAGAAGAGGGTGCGTTTTGTTAGCAAAAAGATCTTTGATATACATAAACAAGTACCTACCTTTTATCTGAATTTTACTTTTAACAAATATTTAAAGTTAAGAGCATTTTAATATATATAAAATAAGCTGTCAATGAATAATCAAGCTTAGTGTAGAATAAGAATAAAAATGACCCTCTCAAAAAAAGGAGGGGCAGCGTATATTATAGGAGGAGGGATTGATGTGCGTAAGTTAGCGTGCTTGTTGTTGACATGCAGCTTGTTATTTTCCGGAACTATTTTTACACAAAAAGCATTAGCCGGGCATGGCGGGGAGAAGTGGTTACCCCCGGGAATAGCTAAAAAGCTGAATTTAACGGGAGATCTTGGTGGGCATTATAAGGGCTTTAAACTTACCAGAGCGCAGTTAGCCAGAAGTATTGCTCTTAAGAAGGCGGATTTTGCGGATTTCCAAGTAAGTCAGGATATTATTAAAAAGGTTACAGACTGGGAAGCCATAGGAGAAAACGACAGAAAAGCGGTAGGATATGTGATTAGTAAAGGGCTAATGGAACAAATATATAAAGAACTTCCTAATGGTAAGATTCCTTTTCAGCCTAACAAACCGGTAACGTGGGAAGAAATGCTGCTTTTCATGGGCATAAAAATTAGCGAGCCGGATCAAGTTGTGACAGAGGTTACGTATGAAGGAACGGTTCGTTTGATCGAGAAAATCGGCAATAAGACGTGGATAGCAGTGAAAACTACGGACGGTCTCTATACGGCCTATTATACGGAGGCAACAAAGCCTTCCGGACTTACGGAAGGGATGGCTATTAAAATTAAAGTTGATAAAAGTAATAACAAGATTATTAAATAAGCAGAACAGAAAAGCTTAAATAAAAAAGCTTAAAAAGATCATAAAAGAGTGACTCGCAGTATATTATTTTAGAGTCACTCTTTTTGTATGTATGTATTTGTATGTATTTATTTATTGATCGCTTATCCTGCTTTGATTTTATCGGTAGTGGGAGCATCCAGTCCTTTGACCACTTGGAGAAGCAGGCGTAAAGTATTTTCATAATCATCATAGTGAAAGATACTGTAATGACTGTGGATATAGCGGGTAGGAATGCTGATCACTACGGTGGGTACGCCAGGACCGGATTTATGAATTACGCCGCCGTCTGTACCGCCCCCCATCATCGTATTAAACTGGAGAGGAATATGGGCTTTTTGGGCCGTATCAATGACAAAGTTACGTAAATTGCGGTTGCCGATAACAGTAGCATCTGCCAGGGTGAGGACAGGGCCATTTCCTAGTTTAACTTCCGGATCTTCTTTTTCTAAGCCGGGCATATCGGTAGCAATTGTGACATCTACGGTTAGGCAGATATCGGGTGCCACGAGATAGGCTGCGGTAGTAGCTCCTCTTAGTCCCACTTCTTCCTGTACAGTTCCTACGCCATAAATGGTATTGGGATGAGGAACTCCCCATAATTCTTTAATAACATTCATAAAAAGACAGCACCCGATTCGGTTATCAATAGCTTTAGCCATAATCATTTTTTCGCCGAGGACATGAAAACTACTATCTGGAATGATGGGATCGCCCGGTAAGATTCCCATTTTTTCTTGGGCTTCTTCCCTAGTTTGTGCACCGACATCGATAAACATTTCTTTTTTTTCAACTATTTTAGTTTTCTCTTTAGCGGACAGAAGATGAGGAGGCACAGAACCAATGACTCCTGTGATATCGCCTTTACGGGTTTTAATTATGACCTTTTGGGCAAGCAGAACTTGATCACGCCAACCTCCTAACGGGATAAACTTGATAAACCCATTTTTCGTAATACTGTTAACCATAAAACCGATTTCATCCATATGACCGGGGATCATAATTTTGGGAGCGGAACAGGTCCCTTCTTTTTTACAAATCAAGCTGCCCAGGTTGTCTTGGGAGAATTCTGCTTTTCCGGCCAGGTAGTTTTTGATTATTTCCTTTACATTTTCCTCAAAGCCTGAAGGCCCGTGGGCTAAAGTTAATTCTCTCATTAAATTTAGGTGTCTCATTAATTAAAATCCTCCTTAACTTGGCATTGTTTAAGTCTTTAGATTCTATTATAACGCAAAAATGAAGGAAGAATAAAAACAACTTGTCACAACTCCAATTATTTTATAAGATGAACATAATGGTTGTTAATAAGAAGGCTTTTAATAGGATATGTTTATTAGGCAAGGGGAAGGTTGACTCCATTAAGAAGGTGAAGTGGATGGAAGTATACGCTTTGGTGGGAAGAAGCGGTACAGGGAAAAGTCATCAGGCGATGAATGTAGCTTATGATCAAGGGATTGATACGGTGATTGATGATGGGCTCTTAATTAAAGATGGTTATAAGGTAGCCGGTAAATCAGCCAAAAGGGAAGCTACGGCTTTGGGGGCAGTGAAACGAGCTATTTTTCTTGACCCCGAACATGCCAAGGAAATACGTGGGTATTTAGAAAAACTGCAGCCTTCGCGGATTCTTATTTTAGGAACATCTTTACGAATGGTGGAAAGGATCACGACAGCCTTACAGCTTAAAAAACCAGTCCAAGTTATCTATATTGAAGAAATTGCTACGGAAAGGGAAATGAAACTGGCTAAAGAATTGCGGGAAAACCATGGGATGCATGTAATACCTGTTCCGACGATCGAGGTAAAGAAAGATTTTCCTGGTTATTTGGTAGATCCTTTAAAATATTTTTTTAAGAAGAAAAATGAACTACGACGTAAAATTGGCGAGAAATCAATTATCAGGCCAAAATTCAGTTTGATGGGGAAGCTATTGATTTCTGAATACGCCGTTTCTCAGATCGTTACATATGTTGTTGTGCCGGTTCCCGGTATTTCGCAAATAAACAAGGTCCTGGTAAAAATGCAGGAAGAGGGAGTAACGGTGCGCATAGAAGTTACGGTCCGTTATCATTTTTTTCTACCCGATCTGGCTAAAGAGGTTAGAAAAATTGTGCATCAACAATTAGAATATTTAACAGGTTTGATTGTTTATGGTGTTCATATTGTTTTTAAATCATTGGAGTATTAGAGGGGAGAAATTAGCGTGCAGAATAGGGAATATATTCAATGGTTGATGGGAGAAGGACAATTGGCTGTTCCCCTTGCTCTTCTTCATAATATACAAAGTCTCAATCTTTCCCCGGAAAATCTGGGTTATTTGTTATTAGCTCTTGCCGAAAGTGAGAAAGCCATTACTCCTGAAGAAATGGCTAAGAATCCTTGGGTTAAGTGGAGCTTAGCGGAAGGGTGGGCCAGTTGGATTAAGGAGGGAGATAAAAAAAAGATTTCTTTTCTTCCTCTTTGGGACAGGCTTTATCATCTTTGGGAAAAACAGCAGCAAGATTTACCTGCAGAAAAAGTCATCTCTTTAAAAATGGAGGGTGAGTTTGACTATAATAAAATTTTGAAATGGCTAGATCAAGTGAGGGGAACCCTTTCTATTACTTTCAGGGAAAAACAAGTGTTGCAGGAGTTTAATCTTAAGTATGGTTGGTCTACCGAGTTTATTTTAATTTTTTTGCAGTTGTGTTTTGAAAGAGGGCAGACTACTTTACAGACATATCAACCTATTGCCAAAAAGGTTTATGGAAATGGGATACATACGGTGGAGGAATTAATTTCTTTTATGAGTGACCTGGATTGGATCCAGTATAAAGTAATTGAGGTAAAAAAATGTGTCGGTCAGTATGGCGGAGTAACCAGGCCTCAGCGGGAAATGTATTTAAAGTGGCATAAGCAGTGGAAATTTAGTCATGAGGTAATTATGAGGGCGGCAGAAGAAACTGTGCGGACGAACAGTCCTAGTTTTAAGTATATTGATAGTATTCTGGAGGATTGGCATCATCAAGGGGTAAAAACTGTGCAAGAGGCGATAATGGCTTTGCAAGAACATGATCAGCAATATGAGCAGAAGCATAAACAGAAACAGGAGCAAAAAAAGACTGAAAAAAGGAAAACGGGGAATACCAAGAAGCGGATCAGCCATACGGATAGTCGAGATTGGGAAAAAATGCTGGGAATTGATTAGAATTGGGTGGGAGAAAAAAGATGTCATTATCGAAACGTGCTTTGAAAAGGCAAAGAAAATTAGCGGAATGGGAAGTAAGGGTAGAAACGCTTCATCAAAAATATCCTCGATTAGGGGAAATATCTCGTCTTTTTACGCAAATGTCTTTAGAAATTGCGATGCTGGGGATGGGTAAAGGGAAAATGGGGATGACGCAAGAAGAACTTTTGCAAGCCCAGGAAGCACTTCAGGCAGAAAAAAACATGTTGCTGCAGAAAAATAAATTACCTGAAAATATTTATGATGTTTGGTGGGATTGTGAGAAGTGTCAGGATACTGGATTTAGAGGAGTGGGAGAGAAATGCTCCTGCCTCCTTCAGGAGGAACAAGAAGTTCGTTGGCAGTTCAGTAGGCTAACACCGGAACAAAAGGAGCAGACTTTTAATTCTTTTTCTTTAGAATGGTATGAAGATAAAGCGCGGTATCGGACGATTTTGCAGCAGTGTATTGAATTTGCGGAAAAGGTCTGTGCCGGGGAAAAAACGGAAAACCTCTTTCTTTGCGGGTCGATTGGAACCGGTAAAACTCATTTATGTAGTGCCATCGCCAATTATGTTTTGCAAGCTGGATTAAAGGTGGTCTATTTAAAAACAGGCACCATCCTAGATATGATTCGGGAGTATAAATTTAACTTTGAGAAAAGCGAGATCTTATCACCTCATGAATTTAAAGCTTTTTATCAGGTAGGTCTATTAATTATCGATGACTTAGGAACGGAAGTTTCTACCGATTTTGTGCGGGAACAATTATTTTATCTATTTGATGAAAGGATTAATTACCGGAGACCCTGGATAATCAGCACTAATTTAATGCCTAATGAAATAGGGACTATGTATGAAGACCGACTGAGTGACCGCATTTTGGGGACTTCTCGCATTCTGAAATTTACCGGGACGAGTATTCGTCAGTTAAAGGCGATTAAGGCAAAGGCGATTAATAATGTTTCGTCATGATTTTAGGCGGAGTCGACTTTAAAATGTAAAAAGGAGCATGAGTATTGAAAAAAAAGGTTTTTTTGCTTTTCTGTTGTACGATTTTTTTGTTTACCGCCTGTACGCTTGGGGAAACACCTGTTAGTCAACAGACTCTTGAGAGGCAACAGTTTTCGGAGAAGCAACAGTTTAAGGAAAATGCCCAGGAAGGAATTCGGGAGCATCTTGCCCAGTTATGCTCAGAAGAAATGGAAGGGCGTGAAGGTGGGAAAAAAGGGGAAGCCCAAGCGGCTCTTTGCCTGGCTCGTTTTTTTCAAAAAATGGAGCTTAAGCCTGCCGGGGATGAAGGTACTTATTTTCAGTCCTTTTTCATAAATGAATATGAACCAAAATTACAGGAGAAAAGAATAAAGCTGTGTCAGATTAATTCTTTTAAAAGGGCAAACAGTGAAAACATTCTGGGTATCTTGGAGGGTCAGGCGCCGGAAATTATTGTGGTAAGTGCCCACTATGATCACCTGGGAAAGATAAACGGGGAAATTTATCCCGGGGCAAATGATAATGCTTCCGGGGTATCTGCGGTATTGGAAATTATCCATAAGCTGGCAGGGACAAAGCCTCAGAAAACGTTGCTTTTTGCTTTTTGGGGAGCGGAGGAAAAGGGGCTATTGGGTTCTCAACATTTTTGCACTCATCCTACGGTAGCCTTACAAGATATTAAAGGAATTATTAATCTTGATACGGTGGGCAATTTGCAGGCGGATAAGCGGCTGTTAGGCTGGCTAGGGGGAGAAAGTGAACTTACAGAAGAGTGGGTGTCGGAATTAGCCCAAGAAGGTTGGCAAATCAGTTGGGAAAAGACTAAAGGGCGTAATAGCGACCATGCTTCTTTTGCTAAAAAAGGAATTCCCGGTTTTACCCTGTTATCCCCTACTTGGTTGGAAAATAATCATACACCGGAGGATTTACCACAAAACATCAAGATAGAATCTTTAGCAGAACTAGTTTCAGTCCTGCTAAAGATTTTAAAATGAGGGAGTTCCCCCGGAAGTATTCATTTTATATTCATTATTTGTGTATATATTTAAAGAGGGTTAAAAAATTTTTAGATGATGGAGCGGATTATGTCCATTCAAGATTGGTATATTGTAGCTTTATCAATGTTGCCTCTTACCGAATTAAGAGCAACTATTCCGTTGGCAATTACGCTGGGGGTTGTCCCTTGGCGGGCATTTGCGCTGGCAGTAAGCGGGAATTTAATACCGGTACTCCCTATTTTGTTGTTGTTGGGGCCTTTAGAGAGGGGATTAAATCGTTTTCCGTGTGTGGAGCGAATCTTGCAGCGCCTCTTGCAAAAAACCCGTGGGAAAGGGGAACAGGTTAAAAAATATGGAGTAATAGGCTTAGCCCTTTTTGTAGCGATTCCTCTTCCGGGGACAGGGGCTTGGACGGGAGCCACGTTAGCTTGGTTATTCGGTATTTCGGCCGGTGCGGCTTTTGGTGCCATTAGTATCGGGGTATTAATCGCCGGGCTGATTGTGACTTTGGCCACTTTAGGGATAGTTAAAGTGTTGTTTTCTTACAAGCTGGAATATTTATTGGGAGTATTGCTGATCCTTATTCTCGTTTATTTCTGGTGGCGGAAGAAAAAAATAATTAAATAAAGGGCTAAGGTTTTATAAAAAACAGCTTTGCAGATTTTTAGCAAAGCTGTTTTATTATTATTTTTTTATTAGGATACTTTGGGTTATTTTCTTTGTAAGAGCGCTAATATATCAACTATTTTTCGATTAAGGATACTCCCTTGGAGATTGCCGATCTTCTTATTTTGTTGAACTCTTGCTTCAAACTCTGCAATCCAATCCCGTTTGCCGCTTCGATCCGTCTTAGTCAAAAAATAATTATACGGATTATTTTTTACTACTTCGGCTGGTAGCTTTAGCTCAAAAGTAAGCATACCATGTTCCAAAAGGGAAATTTCACCTTGCTCATAGAGCTTTTTGGCTATTTCACGAAGTTCTATGTGTGAAGCATTACGAATATCGTATTTTTGTGTTATTTGTTTGTAAATATCTATTTTGGGATTTGGGGAATTAATTTCTGCATGGACTTTTTCTTGCGCAAAAGAAGGACCATTTTTGGGAGTACTTTTGGGGGTATATATAGTGACCATATTATTGCTGCCGGATACTCTCACGAACATTCACTCCTTTTTTTTATTACTTACACCTCTCATAATTTATTCATTAATAGATTTCTTCAATATGGGTTTTGAGTATTCCGGCCGGGGCGGCGTTTGGTGCCATTAGTATAGGGGTAATAATCGCCGGGCTGATTGTGACCTTGGGCACTTTAAAGAAAGATATAACAAATGTGTAACATTTTATAATAAATAGACTGAAAAAGGACATCGGATATAAAAATGGAATAAAAAAGAAGCAAAATTTTTTAAAAAAATGTTATGTGACAAGCAGGAATTTAAAAACTAATGAAGAATATCTTATATAGTAGAACATCGTCACACATAGAGAGACGAAAAAGCAATATTGAATTATACTGTAAGTTTATACTGCATCTAAATTTTTGCTTCTCAGGAAATAGCAAAACCAGGAGAGGCAAGGATAACAAATTATTAATAATTAAAAGGAGGAAGTATACATGGTAGGCGAAAAAGTGGTTTTAAGGGCAAGAATGAGTGCAGGGGATGCTCATTATGCCGGGGAACTGATTAACGGTTCGAAAATTCTTGATTATTTTGGTGATGTAGCCACAGAACTCTGTATCAGGATGGATGGGGACGAATCTCTGTTTAGGTCTTATGATAGCGTGGATTTTTTAGCACCTGTTTATGCCGGAGATTTTATGGAGTACTATGGTTGGATTGAAAAAGCAGGGAACACTTCCAGAAGAATGCAATTCGAAGCTTACAAGGTAATTGAACTGGCTAGGGATCCCGAATTAGCTAATTCAGCGGCTAATGTATTACCGGAGCCTCTTTTAGTCGGGAAAGCAACCGGTACTTTGATTGTGAAAAAAGAACTGCAGAGACCAGCTTTTGCGGATCCTAAATTTCGAGTTGAATAAAGTGTTGAACGTAATAAAAAAAATTGGGGCCGGATGGCCCCACAACCCATTTATTATTTTGTTACTAAATAGATAAATATAAATAATTATACCTGATTTCAAGTTGCTTGGCAATAAATTATTAGTTGTTTTAATCGTAAGGAAAGGGGTTAGTTTAATGAATTCTGTCAAAATCGACTTTGATAGATGTAAGGAATGTAGTTATTGTGTGCAGTTTTGTCCGAATCAAGTTTTGACTAATGGTAGTGAGATAAACAAAAAGGGGTATTATCCGCCTGCTCTTCAGCAGATAGAGAAGTGTATCGCCTGCGCGATTTGTGCACGGGTTTGTCCCGAAGCGGCAATCGAAGTAATTAAGGATATTAATGGCTAGGAGGTTTTAGATATGGGGGAAAAAGTTTTTATGCAGGGTAATGCCGCATTAGCAGAATCAGCGATTAGAGCGGGCTGTAGGTTCTTCTTTGGTTATCCGATTACGCCGTCGAGCGAATTACCGGAATATTATGCGGCGAAAGCGCCACAAGAAAATCTTGTTTTTGTACAGGCAGAAACAGAGGTAGCGGCTTTTAATATGATTGCCGGTGTTGCGTCAACAGGTAAAAGGGTGATGACAGGGACTTCCGGACCAGGATTCAGCCTAGGGATGGAAGCAATGTCCTATATGTCAGCAGCCGGATTACCGGCAGTGGTTGTTAATGTGATGCGTCCGGGTCCTGCCGATGGAGATATTTTGGCAGCACAGGGAGATTATTTCCAAGCAGTTAAAGGTGGAGGACATGGTGATTACAATATCATTGTGCTGGCTCCTTATTCTGTTCAGGAAACGGCTGATTTAACGGTGAAAGCTTTTGAGTTGGCTTTTAAATACAGAAATCCGGTGGTCATTCTCAGCGATGCGATGTTGGCTAAAATGATGGAATCGCTGGAGCTTCCGGAAAGAATTACACCCAATGAGAACTATGATTGGACGATGACCGGAGCTAAAGGCAGAAAACACAATGTGATTACCACTTGCGGAGATGGCCCTATTCAATGGGAAAATTATAATTTAGCTTTGCAGAAAAAGTATAAGAAAATTGCGGACAACGAGCAGAGGTGGGAGAGTTATCAGGTCGAAGATGCGGAGATTATTATGGTGGCTTTTGGCAGTGTAGCCAGGATTGCGCTTGGAGCGATGAAAAAAGCCCGGGCTGAGGGGATGAAAGTCGGGATAATCAGACCTATTACCTTGTGGCCTTTTCCGCAAAAGGCGTTTGTCGGACTTGATCAGCAAGACTTTTTTGTAACTGAATTAAATGCCGGACAGATGGTGGAAGATGTGAAGCTATCTGTGAAGGATAAGGAACGGGTCAGTTTTTATGGAAGAATGGGTGGAATGACCCCGACGCCTAATGAACTTTATGAAAAGCTTTGTGAGTTGTATCGCAAATAAATCGTAGATCAAAAAGGGGTGCAATAAATGAAGGTTATATACAAAAGACCGCCAGTATTAACAGAGGCCTATTTTAAATACTGTGGCGGATGCGGACACGGCATTGTGAATAAACTGATTGCCGAGATTATTGAAGAGAAGAACTGGCTGGAAAAGACCATTATAGTGTGGCCAATTGGTTGCTCTGTTTATGCGGATCAGTATTTTAATACAGATTCTATTTGCGCGCTGCATGGACGGGCACCTGCTCTGGGGACGGGGATCAAACGTGCTTTACCGGAAAACCTGGTCATTGTTTATCAGGGTGATGGCGATTTGGTTTCGGAAGGATTTTCCGAAATCATGCATTCAGCGATTCGCGGGGAAAAATTCAGTGTAGTGTTTATTAATAATGCTATTTATGGTATGACGGGTGGACAGATGGCTCCCACTACCTTGCTTGATCAGAAAACGACCACTTCACCTTATGGCAGAAAAGAAGAGGAGAGTGGCGCACCGGTGAATATGGCAGAATTAATTTCCCAGATTAAAGGCTGCTACTACAGTGAAAGGGTTGCGGTGAATACTCCGCAAAATATTCTGGCCACGAAAAGGGCGATTAAGAAAGCGTTTGAATATCAGATGGAAGGTAAAGGTCTAAGCTTTGTGGAAGTGCTCTCTCCCTGTCCTACCGGCTGGAAAATGAAGCCAACGAAAGCCTTGGAATGGTTAGGGGCGGAAATGATGAAGATTTATCCGCTAGGCGTATTTAAAAATCCGGAGGTGGCGAAATAATGCGGCATGAATTGATATTTTCCGGAATCGGCGGACAGGGTGTGATGTTGATTGGCGAATTACTATGTTCTACCGCTGTAAAAGAAGGTTATACCGTTACTTTTGCTCCTTCCTATGGACAGGAAAAAAGAGGTGGGCGCACCATGTGCCAGATTGTTGTTTCTGGTGAAATGGGCTCACCGGTTATTTCTGCTGCCGATTTATTAATGGTGATGGATGAAAAGTCTTTAGTCGAGTATGAACATCTGGTTAAGGAGCAGGGCTATATTATTATTAATAGTTCTTTAATTAGTATTGAACCGACTAGAAAAGATGTACAAATAATTAAAGTACCGATTAATGATCTTGCTCAGGAAGTAGGCAATGCCAAAACAGCTAACATGATAGCGTTAGGTGCAGTTTTGCAGTTCTTAAATTTTGTCGATAAGGAACAGGTGAAGACTAAGGTGGTTGATCAATTTCCTCCTAGTAAAGCTCATTTAGTAGAAATCAATCAAAAAGCGATTGAGGTCGGTTTTGCGTACGCTGCTAGTACAAAATAAGTAAAGCGTAATCGGAAAATAATATAAAGCAAAGAAAGAATAAAAAGTGCGATTAAAATTAAGGAGGCCAAGTTCAATGAGTACAAACCCTTTTGAAACAGCATTAACTACATTGCGTAACGCCGCTGAAATAGCCGGTCTGGAACCAAATGTGGTGAAAATGCTTAGTCAGCCCCAACGGATTATGGAGTTTACGATTCCTTTGAAGATGGATAACGGTGAAATAAGAATTTTTACAGCTTATCGGGTGCACTATAATACCGCGTTAGGTCAGACGAAAGATGGGACACGTTTTGTTCCCGATCTCGATCTGGATACTGTTAAGGCTTTAGGATTCTGGATGACCATTAAGCATGCGGTAGGGGGTATTCCGGCTGGTGGAGGTAAAGGCGGAATCAGGGTTGATACACGGGAATTAAGTGAATGGGAATTGGAACGTCTCAGTAGAGCTTATATCCGTAAGCTACCGATGAAAGGGGCTTGGGTGGATGTTCCGGGAGTTGACATGGGAACAAGTGCGAAGGTTATGGCTTGGATGTTAGACGAATACGAAGAAATTACGGGATTTCATAGTCCTGCCGCCATTAATGATAAACCAGTGGAAGTAAAAGGTACTGTTGGTAGTGCAGAAGCGACCGGAACCGGTGTATCTTATGTCACTATGGAAGCGGTTAAAGATTTAGGGCTGCCTAATAATGCAAGAGTAGCGGTTCAGGGTTTTGGCAATGTGGGACGAAACGCAGCCCTATTACTGTACAAGGAAGGCTTTAAGGTTGTAGCGATAGGGGATATTTATGGCGGTATCGCGGCAGCGGATGGAATTAATGTGGAAGAGTTAATCGAATTTGTAGCTAAAACTGGTTCTGTCGTTGATTTCCCCGGCACAACTAAAATAACCACGTCGGATGTATTGGAAGTCGATTGTGATATTTTACTGCCGGCAGCCGTACAGAGTGTTATTACGGAAAAAAATGCGGATAAAGTCAAGGCCAGGTTAATCATGGAATGTGCTAATGGACCTGTTACTCCGGAAGGAGAAAAGATTCTGGCAGCCAAAGGCGTAACAATTGTACCTGACGTAGTAACTAACTGTGGAAGTGCCATTGTTTGTGGTTTTGAACGGACACAAGGGCTAACAGATACTTTTTGGGACTTAGAGACTGTATTGGCTAAATTAAAAGAACGAATTGTCAAAGCATATCGGGAAACTGCTGCGACAGCTAAGGAAAAGAATATTTCTTTGCGCAATGCAGCTTGGTCCAATGCCTTGATTAAAATTAGCAAAGCGATGAAAGCCAGGGGCTGGGTCTAAAAAACAGCAAGAGATAGGGTAGCATAAAGGAGTATGGCATGATGGAGATTAAAAAGCAGATTGCACAACTGCAAGAGGAGTTAATTACCTTAAGAAGAGACTTTCATATGCATCCTGAATTAGGCTTTCAGGAATACAGGACTGCAGAAATTGTCGCTCAGTATTTGCAAGAGTGCGGTTTAGAAGTGCAAAGAATTGCCCAGACAGGGGTAGTGGGACTTTTACGGAGCAGCAAACCGGGACGTACCGTGATGTTAAGAGCTGATATGGATGCTTTACCGGTGCAGGAGGAGAATGAAGTTCCTTATAAGTCGGTATATCCCGGTAAAATGCATGCTTGTGGTCATGATGGACATATAGCAATGTTGTTGGTGGCCGCTAAAATTCTCGCTGCGTATAAAGAACAGCTCAAGGGTAATGTAAAGTTTGTTTTTCAGCCTAATGAGGAAGATGCCGGAGCCTTACGGATGATTGAAGAAGGAGTTATGGAAAATCCTCATGTTGATGCAGCTTTTGGTGTTCACTTATGGTCTCCCATTGATAGTGGCAAAATTGCCATATCCGGCGGTCCTGTAATGGCGGGTCAATATAATTTTCGGCTGGTGGTGAAGGGAAAGGGTGGTCATAGCGGATCACCCCAAACCGCCATTGATCCGGTCATCACGGCCGCAAATATTATTCAGTCAGTACAGCTGATTCAAACCAGAGAAATAGACGTACTGAAGCCAACCTTGATTATTTTTGGCAAAATCTCCGGTGGGACTGCTCCTAATATTATACCGGACAAAGTAGAGATGTTAGGTTCGATGCGGACGTTGTATGACAGCAGTGATGAGTTAGAGGAGCAACCCAGACGGAGATTTGCCAGAATAGTAGCGAATGTGTGTGAAGCCTATCGAGCCGATTATGAATTAGAATTTATACCGAGCAGCTCAACGCTGATTAATGATGAGCAGTTAGCAAATGTCGTGAAAGAGGTTGCGGAAAGCATTGTTAAACCAGAGCAAATCTGTTCCTATGTTTGTATGCCCGGGGAGGATTTTGCGGAATTCAGCCGGGAAGTGCCGGGTGTATTCTCTTTCATTGGGACAGGTAATCAGGAAAAGGGGACAACGTATCCTCATCATCATCCTTGCTTTAATCTCGACGAAGATACGCTAAGCCTTGGGGTTGAAATGCATGTGAGAACAACTCTTAAATATTTAACCGATTGTAATGATGAAGTCGTAATAAGGAGAGATTTCATTAAATAAGGGAAAACGAAAGGAGATTGTGTGCTAATGATGCGGATGCCTTTTACAAAAGCGGAATACCTGGAGAGATTGAGTAAGGTTAAAGCAAGTATGTCAGAAAAGGGTATTGATGTTTTGCTAATTACCGATCCGGCCAACATGAATTATGTCATTGGTTACGATGCATGGTCTTTCTACGTACATCAGATTGTCGTAGTAACTTTGGATGATGAAATGCCCAGATTTATCGGTCGGTATATGGATGCCTTCTGTGGTGCCGTGAAGACAACTTATTTAGAAAAAGACCATGTCCATGCTTATAGCGATGACCATGTCCAAAGCACAATCAAACACCCGATGGATTACATGGCAAAAGTCTTAACGGAGTTAGGTTACGACAAGAAACGGATCGGCGTGGAGATGGATGCTTATTGGTTTACGGCTATGGCCTATGAAAGATTGAAAGTCGGTCTGCCCAATGCTCAGTTCGTAAATGCTCATAATCTTGTTAACTGGGTAAAAATTATTAAATCAGATGCAGAAATTGAATTGATGAGAAAAGCCGGCAAGATCGTTGATTTAGCCATGAAGGCCGGAATTGATGCCTTAGATGTTGGGGTAAGACAGTGCGATGTAGCGGCAGCTATCCTGCATGCGCAAACAGTCGGGACGCCGGAATTCGGTGGAGACTATATCGCCATTGAACCTTTGATGCCTGCCGGCGAAACTGCCGGTGCTCCGCATCTTACCTGGGATGATTCCAGATATACAACCGGAACAACTATGTATATTGAAATAGCCGGTGCTTATAAACGGTATCATTGCCCGATGTGCCGGACAATCTCCCTTGGTGAGACTTCTAAACAAGTAGAAGATGTAGCCAAAATTACCGTAGAAGGACTGAATGCGGCTTTAGAGACGGTTAAACCGGGAGTAACCTGTGAAGAAGTGGAAGCAGCCTGGCGAAACGTCCTTAGTAAATATGGTTATGCCAAAGAGTCCCGGATCGGTTATTCGACCGGTTTGAACTATCCTCCCGATTGGGGTGAACATACAGCTAGCCTCCGCCCCGGAGACAAAACGGTGTTACAGCCCAATATGACCTTCCATTGTATCCCCGGTATGTATTTTGATGATTTTGGCGTTTCCATCAGCCAGTGCATTAGAGTAACGGAAAACGGGCACGAAGAGTTTGCCAAGTATCCTAAAGAGCTGGTTATTAAATAGTTTTATGAAGCTATTCTGAGCAGTAGGCGGCAGCGGCCTGCTTCAGGTGGAGGCCGCCTGTTGCTTCGGAAATTAAAAATTGAAGTAGGGAGGTACATTTATGGGGGCCTTGTTAAAAATCAACAAGGGGTTACGTAAATTTGAGGAGTTTATTTTAGGGTACGGTATTTTAGCAATGGCGGTAATGTTAATCGGTAATTCTGTTAGCCGGACTGTCTTTTCGAATAGTTGGAAATTTGCCGAAGAGATTGGGCAAATGTTTATGATTATCGTTACCTTCGTTGGCACCAGTTACGCGGCGAGAATCGCCAGACATATTGTCATGTCGGCCATCTTTGATTTATCTCCTTTTAGAGTAAAGAAAGTGTTTCTGTATGTTACCTCGATTATCACCGGCGGAGCGATGATTTATCTGGGCTATTTGAGTACACAATATGTGATCACGGTGTATGGATCGGCGAGAATTACTCCCGCTTTAGGGATACCGATGTGGACCTTCTACGCTTTCGTACCGCTAGGGTTTTTCCTGACTGCCGTTCAATACTTTATCAGCCTTGTTTTAAATATCACGGAAAAAGAAGAACTTTACTTGGGCTCAGAGAAAAAAGCTAGTGATAGGGAAGATGTTGTCGCAACTTTATAGCTACGGAAAGACAAAACTAGAAGGGAGAAGAAAGAATGGTAGCACTTTTATTGGGTATAATGATTGCCTGTTTAGCTTTAGGCTTCCCCATGATGTTAGGAATGATTATTGCTCCTTTGGCTGTATTAGCGCTGTATTATCCGGTAGTAAATCCCATGCTGATGATTCAGCAATTGATTGCTGGGGTATCCCCCTTTTCACTGTTAGCTGTACCGATGTTCATCCTGGCAGCGGATATTATGTGTACCGGGCAGACCGCGCAAAGATTACTGGATTTTGTGGATACGTTTGTCGGACATATTAAAGGCGGCATGGCGATTACCTCGGCGGCCACTTGTACAATATTCGGCTCTATCTCCGGTTCTACGCAGGCGACCTTGGTAGCGATCGGGAAACCGATGATGCAGCCGATGCTGAAAGCCGGTTATAATGAATCGCACGTCATTGCTTTGATGATGAGCTCCGCGAATATTGCGTTACTGATTCCGCCCAGTATTTGTATGATTATGTATGCGGTGGTGACAGGAACCTCCGTAGGGGAACTCTTTATCGGCGGTGTCGGTCCGGGGCTATTGGTTCTGTTATTCTTTTCTGTTTATGAATATTTTTACGCTGGGCGTAAAGGGATTCCTATCAAGCCGAAATTTACCTGGAAACAACGGTGGGAGGGTTTTAGAAAAGCACTATTGCCCTTAGGCTTCCCGATCATTGTTTTAGGCGGTATTTACACCGGTTTATTCAGCCCTACCGAAGCTGCGGCGATGTCTGTTTTATACGCGGCTATTCTCGAAATTTTTGTTTTTCAATCAATTACCTTCAAGGATTTGCCGTGTATTGCCCTTTCTACCGGGATGGTTACGGCAGCCGTATTTATTCTGGTAGCCGGTGGACAAGCGTTTTCCTGGGTGATTACCTTTGCCCAAATACCCCAGATGCTCACTGTCGGAATACTGGGAACCGATCCTTCCGCACTTTATGTGTTAGCTGTAATTAGTATTTTCTTCTTTATTGGTTGTATGTTTGTGGACTCTATTCCGGTCATTATCATTTTATCCCCGATCTTCTTTCCGGTAGCCGTACAGGCAGGTGTTGATCCGGTGCATTTAGGGATTATTGTTACTTTGCAGTCAGCAATTGGAGCAGTTACGCCGCCTTTTGGCTGTAATATCTTTACCGCGTGCGCCATTTATGACCGGACTTTCTTGCACGTGGTTAAAGGATTAGCACCCTATATGATTATGTTTATTATCATTTCCGTCATTATGATTCTGGTACCTGACATTGCACTTTTCTTAGTCCGAATGATGTATTAAAAAGCACTTAGAATCTGGAAATGAAGGGAGGAATAGAACGAAAGCGGTTTGTCCAAGGGTGTGTCTGAATTTGTGTAAGTTAAAAAAGCATTTAAACAGAGAGAGGAGATTACACATGAAGAAAAGGTTGAGTATTCTTTTGGTATTAGTAATGCTAGGCACTTTATTTGTAGGTTGTTCGGGGAAAACAGGCGATAAGGGCGGTACCGGTGAAGAAAAAACATATTCCTGGAAACTGGTTCATGAAGAAGCACCTGGCAGCCTGGAAGATCATTATGCGCAGAAGTTTAAAGAGGTTATCGAAGAAAAATCTGAAGGTAAAATTAAGATACAAGTTTTTCCTGTTGGTCAGTTAGGAGATGGAACTAATCAGGTTGAGCTGCTGCAAAATGGGGGCGTGGAATTTGCGCTTAATTGTCCCGGAGCCACGGCGACAATTGTTCCCGAAGCCAATGTCTTTAATGTGCATTTTTTGTTACCCGGTAATGTAGAAAAATGCCGTGAAGTGTTAAATACAAGTAAGACCATCAAAGACTATATTAATACAGCTTATTACAAACAAAACATGCAGGTATTGGATTGGGTTTCCGAGGGTTATATGATGTGGACCGGTAATCGGAAAATCACAAAGCCGGCAGATATGAAAGGCTTTAAGATCAGAACAATGGCTTCTCCGATGATTGCGGCAATGTATGAATCTTACGGCGCTAATCCGACACCGGTGCCGTACATGGAAGTGTACAGCAGCTTACAGTTAAAGATGATTGATGGTCAGGTTAATCCTTTATTTGCCATTGAGGAAATGAAGTTTAATGAAGTACAGGATTATCTGATGTTGTCCAAACAAGATGTGTTCGTCTTCACTTTCTGTTCGAACAAAAATTATTGGGAATCTCTGCCTGCCGATGTCCAGAATTTAGTTGAAGAATGTGCAGCAGAATGCAATCAATATTTGTTTGAAGTTGCCGAACAAATCAACAATGAGCGTTTGGAAAAGATGAAAAAAACCAGCAACATTAAAGTTGTGGAATTAACCGAAGAAGAGATCGATGCCTTTAGACAGGCGAGTCTCCCTGCCCGGGAAAAATTCTATGAACTGGGCGGATCAAACGCCAAGGCGATCCTGGCGGGCTTGATTAAGGACGTAGAAGAAGTAATAGCTAAATAGTTTTAGACAAAAGGGTGACAGTGGGGGTACCATTCCCCCACTCATCCTCATCATCTATGATTTGGCAGAAAAGGGGAGAGCGAAAGATGCGTGAAGACTTATATGGCTGGAGAGCAAAGCTGGGTTTGGTTTACCCTTCCCCGGGGTGGGTGATGGAACCGGAATTTTATGCAATGTCGCCAAAAGGCGTAATTACTTTGACTACGCGTGTGTCTTTTAATACGACTACGGTAGAAGGTTTGCAGCAGGTGGGACCTCAATCTATAGAGGCGGCTCGTTTATTGGCGGATGTACCGGTTGATTCTCTTGTGTTAGGCTGTACCAGCGGCAGTTTTGTAAATGGGGCGGCATATAATCGGGAATTAATCGCTAAGATGCAGGAGGCTACCGGAGGAATACCGTGCACGACTACGGCGGGAGCGGTAGTGGCTGCTCTTAAGAGTTTGGGCCTGAATAAGGTTGCCGTGGCTACTCCCTATGAAGGCGAGGTTAATGAAAAGGCACAGGCTTTCTTAGCGGAAGAGGGAATTGAGACAACTAATCTGCAAGGAATGGGCTATATCTATGATGCGGATATCGACAGCCAAAGCTTGGATAAGGTATACAGATTTGCTAAAAAGGCCGATACCAGGGATGCACAAGCATTAGTTCTGCTGTGTACTGGTTTACGAACAGTACCGGTTTTAGAAGCATTAGAAGCCGATTTGGGCAAGCCGGTCATTTCGGCCATTCAGGCCAGTTTCTGGCATTGTTTAAGGTTAGCCGGTGTTCAGGAAAAAACAGAGGGGTTCGGGAGCTTACTAAAAGCTTAGCAAGTGTGTGAGGACTGTGAGTATTTGGAGATAGAAAGGGGAAACGAGGGAGAAACATGCCCGGAGGACAGATTATTGCTTCTATTTTTAGATATGATCCGGTGAAAGATCAAAAACCTTATTATCAGGTTTATACTATTCCGGTACAGCAGCAAATTACTTTGCAATCAATTCTGGAATACATTTATGAATATTGTGATCATACCCTGGCTTTTCGCAAGGGTAAATGTTACCAGGGCATCTGCGGCAGGTGTCTGGTCAAATTAAACGGAAAACCGGTCAGAGCGTGTAGTACGTTAATTAAAACTGGTGAAACTGTGCAAGTTGACCCTGTTAATAAAGAGAAAGTACTGCGGGACTTGGTGACTAAACTA
This sequence comes from Peptococcaceae bacterium UBA5356, assembly GCA_002407935.1. Taxonomy (GTDB): domain Bacteria; phylum Bacillota; class Peptococcia; order DRI-13; family DTU073; genus UBA5356. The sequence continues at coordinate 8,212 of DHPU01000069.1, read as the reverse complement.
TAACCTTTAATTTGATAGTTTAAATTTAATTAATGGGGTTGCTTAAATGAGTGAAAATGTAAAAGTAGAGAAAAGCACAAAGTTGGGAGCTATTATTGTTTTCTTCGCCGGTATACTCTTAGGGACATATCCTGTTTTTGCTAAACTAGCTTATATAGGTGGGGTAAATAATGTGACACTACTGTTTCTGCGTTTTACTGGTGCAGCCATAGTGGTTTGGAGTTATCTCTGGCTCAGTAAAAAATGGGGGCGTAACAGTGGCGACACCGGGCATAACAAGGTACAACCGTTTATCGGTTTGAAATTGTTTATCTTGGGTGCGATTGTTTATGGATGCATGTCGGGGCTAAATTTAATAGGTATTACGCGTGTATCGGCGTCTTTGTCCTGTTTGCTTCTCTGCACATATCCGGTTTACGTCACGATTATTACCATAATCATGGGGCGGGAAACAATGGACAGGGTTAAAGGAATTGCGTTAATTATCGCACTTTTGGGGGTTTACTTTCTTCTCAATGTTGATTATGAAACTGTAGATTTAATGGGCATTATTTGTGCGCTGGGTTCTGCGCTTTGTTTTACGGCTTATGTGATAATTGGCGATCGCCTTATGGAAGGGTTGAACCCAATAGAAACAAATGCCTATGTGATGTCAGGGTGTGCATTTGTTTATGCACTGGGCGGGCTGTTCACTAAACAGATATCTTTTAATTTTGCCCCGGTTTCTTGGTGGTATATTCTCGGTATTATCATGCTCGCGACAACACTAGCTTTGATTATGTTTTGGGTAGGGATTCAAATATTGGGTCCTTCAAAGGGTAGCATTATTGCCATGGTCGAGCCGTTAGCTACGGTTGTGATTGCGCGGTTTGTCTTTACCGAATTATTGTTACCAGTGCAGATTATGGGGGCGGTCTTGATTTTGGGTGGTATCTTTATTCTTCAATACCCGTGGCCGGAGAAGAAAAAGTTTAAAGATAAGTTAGGTATAAGTAATTAAAAACAAAGACACAAGGGGAGGAATAAGACATGGAGTTTTTTCAATTTACTGAGGAACAGGAAATGCTAAGGAAGGCTGTTCGCGAATTTGTCGAAGCGGAGATTGCCCCTCATGCGGCGGAATGGGATGAAAAAGATCATTGTCCCGTGGAGCTATTTCCGAAAATGGGCGAAATGGGAATTACCGGTATTTTTGTACCGGAGGAATATGGTGGGGCTGGTTTAGGCCATGTGGAAAGAGCGATTTGTCTGGAGGAAATCTCCCAATATTCTGCCGGGTTGGGAATTGCTTTGATGACCCATCATTTGGGTATTGCCCCCATTCTTTATTTTGGTACAGAGGAACAAAAACAGAAGTATTTGCCCGATTTAGCCGCGGGCAAAAAAATCTGTGGTCTTTCTGTAACAGAACCGGCCGGTGGCTCTGATTTTATGGGTCAGAAGGCCAGTGGGGAACTGAAGGACGGCCAGTGGGTGATTAATGGTCGTAAATGCTTTATTACGAATGCTCATGTGGCTGATGTAGATATTTGGGCGGTGGTGACCGGACAGGATGAAAAAGGCCGTGCCCTAATGACTGCCTTTATTATTGATAAGGATACTCCCGGACATACAACGGGGAGGAAAGAACACAAGCTGGGGCTGCGTGGCTCCGTCACCGGTGATGTTAATTGTGTTGATGTTGTACTGGGAGAAGATGCTGTCTTAGGTGGAGTGGGCAAAGGGGCTAAAATAGCCATGTCTTCCATTCAGGAAGTAGGACGGGCCGGCATGGCGGCCATTGCGGTAGGTATTTTACGGGGTTGTGTTGAGGAAAGTGTGAAGTTTTCCAGTGAACGGATTTTGTATGGCAAACCCTTAAATAAATTACAGGCTATCCAGTTCATTATTGCGGAAAACAGAGTGGATTACGAAGCGGCTCAGCTCTTAACTTACCGGGCGGCCAGCTTAAAGGATGTCGGAAAGCCTTGTGCTACCGAATTTTCTGTAGCGAAGCTTTTTGCCACGGAAGCGGCTATTCAGGCGGCGAAACGTACTATTGATCTGATGGGTGGTTATGGCTGTATTAATGAATACCCGGTAGGGAGATTCTTAAGAGATGCGATTGCCACGATTCCGGCAGGGGGAACCTCTCATGTGCAAAAATTAATTATCGCCGGAAGTACGATTAAGGGGAAATAAGTGAACTAAACGAACCAGGATAAATGAACTGGAACAGAGGGGGAAAAGAAGAAATGAGTCTGAATATTGCTGTTTGTATAAAGCCGGTTCCGGATCCGGATTATTATGATAAAATTACGATTCATCCTGTGAAAAAGACGATTACCAGAGAGGGAATTCCTACGATTATTAATCCGGTTGACAAAAATGCCTTAGAAGCAGCTTTGCAGGTAAAAGAGCAGTTTGGAGGCAAGGTTAGTGTTATTACGATGGCTCCTCCTAATGCGGAAGAGAATCTGCGGGAAATGCTGGCGATGGGGGCGGATGAAGCTTATCTCTTAACAGATCGGGCTTTCGCCGGCGCCGATACTTTGGCTACCTCTTATACTTTGGCTCAAGGTCTGAAAAAAGCGGGACCGTTTGATCTGATTTTTACCGGCACGGAAAGTGCTGACGGGGCAACATCTCAAGTACCGGCACAGTTAGCGGAATGGCTTGATGTGACGCATCTTTGGAATGTACAGGAGTTTATGGTGGAAGACCGGGCGCTCAAGGCCAAAATGGGTATGGAGAATGGCTATATCAATTATTTCCTGCAAATGCCGGCTTTGCTTGCGGTAAAGAGAAGTATTAATAAACCGCGTTACACTTCGGTCATGGGGGTTATGAAGGCTAAAAAGAAACCGCTTACTCTTTTTACCGCAGCAGATTTAGAGCTTAATCCGGAGTTGCTCGGCTTACAAGGGTCACCGACGAAGGCGGGAGCTGTGTTCACTCCGTCCATGGCTAGAAAGGGGCAGGAGTTGACCGGTGAAACGGAAGAGATAGTGGAACAGCTTATCCAGGTTTTAAGAGGAGCAGGTTTGAACCTCGAAACTTTGAATGTCAATGAGGCAGGGAGGGAATAAGATGACAGCAAAGACAGCAGGGGGAATTTGGGTTGTCGCCGAACAGGTGGCAGGTCGGATTAATACAGTCAGTTATGAGCTTTTGAGCAAGGCGTGTGCTTTAAAAAAACAGCTAAAATCTCCTGAACCTGTGGTAGCGGTTGTTTTGGGTAAAGCTGTAGAAGAAATAGAACAATTAGGCCGTTTTGGCGCGGAGGAAATTATTACGGTTTTTGCGCCTGCTTTGGAAATTTATCAAAATGATACGTATGCCTTGGTATTGCAAGACCTTATTACAGCTAGGGATCCTTCCCTTGTGTTAATGGGGGCTACGGCGATTGGTCAGGATTTAGCTCCGGTACTGGGAGCCAGATTAAAAACTGGGGTAGCGGCGCATTGTGTAGATGTAAGGATTAATGAAGATAATTATCTGGTAGCTGTGGTACCGGCTTTTGGCGGTAAAGTATTGGGAGACATTCTTTGTCCTAACACTCGGCCGCAAATGGCTACTTTGAAGCCAGGTGTATTGGGTAAGCCAACGACTGTAAGTGAGCCGTCCTTTATTATTACTAATTATGATCCATCCTGTTCACTGCAAAAGGATCAAGGTCGGATTAAGGCACTGGAGGTTGTTCGGCAGGAACAAACGGGGATGCCTTTAGAAGAAGCAGAAGTGATTGTGATCGGTGGGTGGGGAATAGGGTCACAAGAAAACTGGACCTTACTGGAGGAATTGGCTTCGCTCTTAGGGGGAGCGGTAGGCTGCACCCGTCCTGTTGTTGATGAACAATGGGTAAAGAGTGAACAGCAAATGATCGGGACGAGTGGTAAATCGGTTAGACCGAAGGTTTACCTGGGTTTTGCCCTTTCCGGCGCGACCCATCATGTTTGCGGGATGAAGGATTCGGGCTTGGTCATTAGTGTGAATAAGGATGCGGCTGCACCCATTTTTGCAGTATCTGATCTGCGTATTGTCGGTGATGCTAAGACCTTTTTGACTGCCTTGATTAAAAGAATTAAAGGTAAGTAAAAATGATGGACATCCAAAAAGTAGCAACCGATGTCTTAGTAATTGGGGGCGGGGGCGCAGGGACAAGAGCTGCGTTGGCAGCTCAGGAAAAAGGAGTAGATGTTACGTTGGTCTGTAAAGGACTTATTACGCGCTCCGGCTCTACTCCTTTGGCCAGTTGGGGTTTCGCCGCTTCTTTTGGTCATAATGATCCCGCAGATTCCCCCCGGCAGCATTTTTTGGATACGCTCAGGGAAGGCCGTAATTTATCAGATCAGGATTTAGTAGAGATCTTAGTACAAAAAGCACCGGAGTGTGCCTTGGATTTGGAACAGTATGGCTTAAAAATCAAAAAACAAAATGATGGCCGATATGAACAGATTAGAGTACCGGGAGAAACTTACCCCAGATCGCTCATTATTGAAGGTGGCGGGCGCCGAATTATGCAGGTTCTCCGTAAGAAGTTATTGCAGCAAAAAGTGAGAACATGGGAGGATACCTTCATTATTGATTTATTAAAGCGGGAGAATGAAGTAATAGGAGCTTGGGGAATAAATTTGCGGGAAGGTATTTTTGTTGTCTTCGAAGCGGCCAGTGTAATTATTGCTACGGGGGGATGCGGTTCTCTTTGGGGGTTAAATGACAACCCCTCCGAAAATATCGGGGACGGTTTTTATTTAGCCTATCATGCCGGGGCTAGTTTGGTGGATCTGGAATTAATGCTCTATTATCCGATGGTAATCATCAGTCCGTCTAACGCCAGGGGAACGTTGCTGGACTACGAAATATGTCTTGAGCCGAATTTTTGTGATGGAAAATTGCTCAATGGGCAAGGTGAGGAGTTTATGGCGACAAGTCCTTTACCGGCGCGGGATGAATTAATGAAAGCTATTGTCCGGGAAGTACAGGAGGGTCGTGGCACACCAAATGGCGGAGTTTTTGTGGATTTGCGCTGTTCCGGTAAACCGGCGGCGGAAGTAGAACAATATGCTAAAACTCTTTTGGGTGCTTACAACTATTTAAAAGAAATGGGTGTTGATTTAGTACGGAACAAAGTAGAAATAGCTCCGGCCGCCCATTATACGCTGGGGGGTATTCACATTGATGGTCAGTGTAGAACAACGGTTTCCGGCTTATTTGCTGCCGGTGAAGTGACAGGCAACATCCACGGTGCTAATCGCATTTCCGGTAATGCTTTGGCGGAAACACAGGTATTCGGTAAAATCGCCGGAGAAAGTGCCGCGGAATATGCCCGCCAAAGAACTAAAATTAAGGTAGATGAACAACAAATTAGCAGTGCTTGGCGGAAAATAGCCCATCGGTGTGAACCGGAAGAAGCGGTAAAGGCAGATGTAACAAAAGAAAAAGGGGTAACCCCCGGTGAGATAAAGAAGCGTACTCAGCAAATCATGGATCAATATGTTGGGTACGGCAGAAGCGAAAAGGGCTTAAATACTGCTTTAAAGGAATTACAACTCCTTAAAGAAGAAGGCTTACCCCGATTATGCGCAAAAAGCGGCAGGGTTTTTAATTTAGCTTTACTGGATGCCTTGGAGAGTATGGTCATGCTGGAGGTAGCACAAATGGTTTGTACCGGTGCTTTAGCCAGAAAGGAAACACGCGGACATCATTATCGCACAGATTATCCCGCAATGGACGCACCAAGCGCTCTGCATATGGAAATAAGTCAGAGTCAGGGTAAAATAGTTGTACAAAAATTGCCTGTACGTACGCTCTGAAACTATCCCACTTAAGTTATGCTTGGCCAAACATCCAGGTTATTTTAGGCAGGAAAGGAGGGATAAAGGAAGAAAATGGATATTTTTGATTACCTTAAGTTCGATGATCTCGTAAATTTCACACAGCATCTTGTCCAGACTCCCAGTGAAAGCGGTAAAGAAAAGAAAGTAGCCCAAGCAATTGCCCAGGAAATGGAAAAACTTCATTTTGATGAAATCCAGGTTGATGAACTAAACAATGTGATTGGTCGTATCAAAGGTGATGGCACAGGAGCGACTTTACTCTTAAATGGACATATTGATCATGCCGAACCTGGAGCTATGCCGGAGCCGTACTCCGGTAAGATTATTGATGGCAGCCGATTTGGGGTTGCGGAGCCGGTTATTTACGGCCGGGGTGCGGTTGACATGAAGGGCGCAATTGCTTGCATGGTTTATGCGGCGGCAGCTATGAAAAAGGCCGGCATCAAGTTAAAAGGAGATGTCATTGTTGCGGGCAATCCCTTTGAGGAGGAGAGTGCCGCTAAAGGAGTCCTCTACATGCTGGATCATGATGGCATTACGGCAGATTATGCGATTTGTGGAGAGGCAACTTGTCTAAATGTTTATGTGGGGCATCGGGGTAATGCTGAAGTAAAAATTACCGTCAAGGGCAAGATGAGTCATGCCTCCAATCCTGGTCGAGGGATTAATGCAGTAGTAAAAGGCGCCGAATTGGTTACTTTTATTCTGCAAAATTATACTTTGCCTAAGCATGATTTGCTGGGGGATTGTACCGTAACCATTCTGGATTTTGTAACAGCTACCAGTAGAAAAGCCCCCGTAGTACCGGATCGTTGTGAGATTTACGTGGATCGCCGCTTTTTGCCTGGTGAGACCAAGGAACAAATTATGCAGGAATTCAGGGAGTTAATCAACAAGGCAAAAACACAAATTAAGGATCTGGAAGCAGAACCGGAGATTACTAAATGGGGTGTGGCACTTTATACTCCACCGGAAGAAGTAATTGTCGAAAAACTGGTAGCGGCTCGTCAAAAGGTAATGGGTGAAGCAGGAAAGTTATCTGCTTGGATTTTCGGAACCGATGGCGCTTTTGTAGCCGAAAGAGGGATTCCTACCGTTGGATTTGGACCAGGCAATGAATACTTTGCTCATACACCGGAAGATCATCTTCCCATTAGTCATCTGGAAATTGCAGCGAAGATATATGCTCAGACAGTGCTGGAGATTTGTGGTTAACAAAACAACATGAGAGGAGAGCAATATTATGAAATTATCGTTAGATGCGCAAAAATATCTCTTTGATGCCAAGGGGATCGGAACTTTATGTCCGGATGATGCTGATATAAAGCTTGCGGAGATAATGAAAGACTGGCGGACAATGGACAAAGTAGACGTGGGTATTATTGGAACTCCTTTTGATACATCGGTGATGTATCGTCCCGGTTGCCGTTTTGGACCGGAGAGTATTCGCAGTAATGGGTTGATTTTTTCCAATATCTATGAGCCCGGTTTGGATTGCGATTTGAACGGCCTGCAGATTGCCGATTTTGGTAATATTGATGTTGTTTATACAGATGTGCTGGAAACCCATAGACGGGTTGAGCTTGTCCTTTCGGAAATCATCAAAGCGGGGGTAACTCCGTTAGTATTAGGTGGTGACCATGGCACCACTTATCCTCACGTTAAATCCTTGTTAAATAATCTTGAAGGTAATGTTGGGGTAATTATGTTTGATGGCCATTTAGATGTAAGGACAGACCATCATGGGATGATCTCCAGCGGTACACCTTTTCGCCGGTTGATGGAAGAGCCTGAGCGGAATCCGTTGAATCCCAAGAATTTAGTGGAAATTGGGATTAATGGTTGGCTGGCTTCGAAAAAATATGGCGATTTTTGCAAGGAACAAGGGATAACCGTGATTCCTGCCCGTGAAGTGCATAAACGTAGCATTGAAGATGTAGTAAAGCAGGCCTTGGAGATCGCCGGTGATGGTACGGAGGCAATCTGGATCAGCTTTGATATTGACGGGTTAGATTTAGCTTATGCTCCCGGTACTTGTGCCCCCAATCCGGGTGGATTAACCGCCTATCAGGCGCTGGAAGCTATTTGGATGATCGGGCAACATCCTCTTTGCCGGGGGATGGATCTGCTGGAGGTTTCTCCGCCTTGGGATATCCAGAATCTAACCTCTATTACAGCAGGAGCTTTGGCGATGCAGTTTATTGGGGCAACGAAAAAACGGATCTATGGCTAATTATTTAGGATAATTCTTAAGTGGTATTTTTCTTGTGGTAGGGAATTCCCTTTGTTGATATTTCTTTATACCCTAACCTCCCAAACCCAAAAATAGGGTATCAACAAGGGAATTCTCTCTTTAGAAAATAATAGGTGTCTAAAACATGTTTTTATAATAT